>JAEDOB010000280.1 GCA_016302225.1 Oscillospiraceae bacterium
GGTGAGCAGGTTGGTCAACAACAAAAAAACAATAGGTCTGTGCCTTACAAAAATTCATGACAGAACCAGGTCGGAATTTGCCGATCGCCTGTTTTCTGCCGCAAAAAAGCTGGGGTACGGCCTTGTGATCTACAACAGCTTTGTTGATTTCTATAAAAAGAACGAGTATCTCAACGGCTCCAGATTTGTTTATGATAATATCGACTATTCTATCCTTGACGCTATGATAATCATGAACGAAACTATCTATGACAAGGAGATAGTGAACAACATCATAAGCAGGTCAAAGGCGAATAATGTCCCTGTTATCATTATCAAGGGAGAGGCTGAGGGCTGCATTTCCATAACCGATGATTATACCGAAGCTTATAAGCAGCTTATCCGCCATGTTATCCGTGACCACGGGGCAAAAAACACCTTTTTTATTGCGGGAAATAGTGAAAATGACGAAAACACCGTTAAAAGGCTGGGCTGCTATAAGGCTGTTCTTGCCGAGGAGGGCTTGGAGTTTTCCGAGGATAACGTTGATTACGGTCGGTATTGGAAGGGTCCCGTGCTAAAGATAATTGACAGGCTGGTTGAGGAAAAGCGTGTTCCCGACGCTGTTATCTGCGCAAATGATGTAATGGCTATGGCAGCCTGTTCAAGGCTTTCCGAGCACGGCTTAAAGGTCCCCGATGATGTTATCGTTACGGGCTTTGACGGCATTGAACAGGCGGATATGTTCACGCCCGCCGTCAGCACCTGTCGGGAGGATATAAAGGGGCTTGCGGAAAAGGTCATCTCAATTATCGGCGACCTGACAGAGGGAAGAAAAACCGAGCCAAGCTATATAAACGGCTTTATTCCCCTGTTTACGGAATCCTGCGGCTGTGCTGCAAGCTCCCATGAAATAAACCGTAAGACATTATGGGAAATGTTCAATGTTATGAACGAGATGAATTCCCATGAGGATTACATCTACTCAAAGCTTGACAGAATACTTGACAAGCCGTCGCTTTCCGAGGCGATAAAGATAATCTCATACATAATCCCGGGCGGCTCCTATCTGTTTATCAGAAATGACTGCCTATCGCAGCTTTCCTCCGACAATATGGAGTATGAGGGGGATTACACCATTGTAACTCATTCCGACGCTAATGATACGGATTCCGACCCCTGCTTCTCCTTTATGGCGGACGGAACATCACTCCCCGGCCATGATCCGAAAAGCAGCGGAATGATAGTCCTCAGTCCCATATTTGTGGGGGAAATGGTGTGCGGCTATCATACGTCGGTCATTGACAGCGCAGTTTCGGAGGCGCATAAAATAAAGAGGATAACCAAGGCGATAAACATCTCCTTCAACGAGATGTACAACCGTCAGAAGCAGAAAACCATGAAGCTTCTTGCGGAGGAGGCGGCTTACACCAATTCCATTTCGGGGCTGCCAAATCTCCGCGGCTCCTGCAAATGGTTCACCGAGTTTTCCGCCGACGCCGAAAACAGAAGCAAGCCTATTTCCGTTTCCATTTACGCCATTGCCCGATATAAGTACATTTACGAAAATTACGGTATTGCCGATGTTGAAAATGCGGTCAAGTTTGTTGCCGAGGGGCTGAAATCCTCAAATCCCGACAGGTGCTTTGTGGGACAGGTTTCCGAAAACGAATTCATTGTTGTCAATTACTATGATTCGGCAGATCAGATACCCAAGACCATCAACAGCGCAACTTCTAATTTCTTCACGCTTATGGCAAGCTTCAACGGCATTAACGGAAGGGACTATTATGTCGAAGTCAACTGCGGCTGTACGGTCGTTGACCCCGGCTGGAGCGGCACTCTTGCCACATTCATAAAATCTGCCAGCGGCGAGATGTATATGAACAAGCTCAAGGCAAATACAGAGCGTAAAAAGAACGCCGAAAACAATGCGGAATTTGATGAAGAGGCATTCACTCTCCTTATCGAGCAGAACCTTTTCCGTTACTGCTTTCAGCCTATCGTCGACGCAAGAACGGGCGATATTTACGCTTATGAGGCACTTATGCGCACGGACGAAAGCATACATATGTCACCCTTTGAGATACTGAATGCGGCTTCTCAGTGCGGACGGCTTTACGACATTGAACGGGCGACCCTCTTTAATGTTATGGAGCATTATTCCCATTCTGCCGATGTTTTCAAGGACAGGAAGGTGTTTATCAACCTTATCCCGGGGTATTTCCTGAATGATGCCGATTATGAGGTCATCGGCAGCAAATACGGGGAATACATGGATAATTTCGTTTTCGAGATAACCGAGCAGAACACCCTGTCCGACGAAGAGCTTGACCGTATCAAAAAGCTTGGCGGCGGTTCCGGTAACAATGAAGTGGCTGTTGACGATTACGGCACAGGTCATTCAAATATTGTAAACCTTCTGAGATATGCGCCCCAGATAATCAAGATAGACAGGTTCCTTATCAGCGGCATTGACGAGGACGTAAACAAGCAGATGTTCATCAAGAGCACCATTGATTTTGCAAGGCTAAACGGCATCAAGGTGCTTGCAGAGGGCGTTGAAACCTCCGAGGAGATGAAAACCGTTATATCCTTCGGCGTTGACTACATTCAGGGCTATTACACGGGGCGTCCCGTTTTTGACCCAATTTCCGAAATAGATGATGCTGTCAGGAAAGAAATAATCGATTGTAATTCATAAAAATCTCCCGTATCCGTTTTTGCGGACACGGGAGATTTTCGCTGTCAGGCAGCCTTGATGGACTTGTATCTGTCGGAGGAAAGAATGTCGTTCATTATCTTCACGGGGGACATTTCGCCCGACTTCACCATATCAAATATGGCGGGAGAAGCACCCGACACCAGCGCAGCACCCGTATCGGTAAGCTTCACGGGGACGCACCCCGAACGGCTGTTGACGTTCCAGAAGATGA
>JAEDOB010000281.1 GCA_016302225.1 Oscillospiraceae bacterium
CCGTTTTCGCTGCAATAGCTTTTGAGAGCTGTAAGTCGGGTATCACGCCATTGACAAATGCCGTAGCTTTCCTTACCAAGGTCATTGGGGTTATACGCATTTGGGTCGAAGCCCGACTCCTTGTAAATATTTGCCATTATCCCAACAGCCGTGGCATAGTTAAAGCAAAGCTCATTTGTCAGGAAATCATAGATCTCCTGCTCGCTTTCTTTTCCCGTATACGATGAACCGACTGTCCCATTGTAATTTATAGTATCATCATATGAGAATGTACCGCTGTGAGATCCCGCAAAATCCGCAAGAAATACCGCCGCATACGGAATCTCGTTTTCGCTTATCTCAGGGGAAATAATGTATTCATCACTGTCCCAGACAGGCAGGAAGGAATAGTATTTATAATCCGTGTTTTCATAATCACCGTCAGCGCAAATCCACGAAACGGGAATATCCGCAACGCTGTTATCGGACAGCACAGCCGTTATCGCCGACGGCATATTCTCCGACAGCTGTTCAAGCTCGGGCTTTGTATCGGAGTAATACTGCGAAGCTATGGGAGAAACCTCACCGACAAATCCCACAATCACATTTTCGTCATTACCGAGAGCCTTTACGCTTATCTCCGAATATGTACTGCCCGCCATAAGAACGGACATAGCCGCAGCTAAAGACCTTATCGCAAATTTATTCTTCATAATATATCACTTACCCAAAATAATTTCAAACGGGAGAAAACCTTGAAATAAGCTTTTCGGCAATGCGCAGACCGTCAGCCGCAGCAGAGGTTATCCCTCCCGCATAGCCCGCACCCTCGCCGCAGGGATATAGTCCCTTAATGCCAACAGCTTCAAACTCCTCATTGCGGCTTATCCTTACGGGCGAAGATGTCCGAGTTTCGGGCGCAGTAAGCACAGCGGAGGAATTACCGAAGCACTTCATTTTCCTTGCAAACACACCCAGCCCCTCGCAAAGCATATCCGTTACAAAATTGGGGAATATCCCATAAAGGTCACCCTCGGCAACACCAATGGCATAGCTTGGCTCAATACCGCCGTCAAGCCCTGTTTTCCGTTTCAGGAAATTTCCGACCGTAACAGCAGGTGCCTTGTAGGAGCCTGTCATTTCATAAGCCTTCTTTTCAATGGAACGTGCAAATTTCACACCGTCCAGCGGGTGATTTCCGAAATCCTCGGGAGATACGGAAACTGCCACCGCAGCATTTGCATTTTTCCCGTCACGCAGAAACTCGCTCATTCCATTGGTAACAACAGTGTTTTTCTCGCTCTGGGACGGCACCACGACTCCCCCGGGACACATACAGAAGGTATAAACTCCCCTGCCGTCCCGACGATGGGAAAGCTGATATTCACCCTTCGGCAGCAGCGGATTTCCCGCCTGTTTTCCGTAAAGCGAATAGTCGACCTCCTCCTGGAGATGCTCTATCCTCACGCCAACGGAAAATGGCTTCGGTTCCAGAAAAACACCGCTGCCCAGCAGCATTTCAAAGGTATCTCTGGAACTGTGTCCGATGGCAAGGACAAGAGCAGACACGGGTATCTCCTCCCTGACACCGCTTCTTACATTTTCAGCAGTCACCGTTTTCAGCACACCATTTTCCGTTTTTATGGAACGGAGTACCGTGGAAAACCTGACCTCGCCGCCGCACTCGATTATCCGTCTGCGGATATTTTTTACAACTCCCCTAAGCTTGTCCGTGCCGATATGGGGCTTTGCCTTGAACATTATCTCCTCGGGCGCACCCATTTCGCAGAACCTTTTCAGGATATACCGACATCGCTTGTCATTGATGCGGGTGGTAAGCTTTCCGTCAGAGAATGTCCCCGCACCGCCTTCGCCGAACTGAACGCTGCAGTTTTCGTCAAGCTCGCCGCCATTCCAGAAATCTGTCACACGTTTAACTCTGTCATCGACCGCCTCGCCCCGTTCAAGAACAATGGGAGCATAACCGTTTTCCGCCAAAAGCAGAGCTGCAAACATTCCCGCAGGGCCAAAGCCTGCAATAACTATCCGTCCGTTCTGCTTTTCGATACCTTTGGGAATATTTATCTCGGTATCGTCCGAACATTCCGAGCAAAAGCTGTACCGTCTGCAAAGCTCAGCTTCCTTATTTGCGTCAAGGGACAGATAGACAGAAGCCGCAAGCTTAATATCCGACTGCCGCCTTGCATCTATTGAGATCTTGTGTATGTCTGCCGAAAAAACGCTGCTGCGGCTGATGGAGATCTTTTTCAGCGCAGCAGCGATAAGCTCGTCTTTTTCGGCAGAGATAGGAGCGGAAATACCGCTGATAATAACTGCCATACTATTTATTCCTCCGTAACCTCGGGTTCGGGTTCTTCCTTAATGCTTGCCGTCAGAGAGATGTTGAAGGTTCCCATTGACCATATTTCGGGACGGGACGGCACGGAGATCTGCACAGGACAGGCAAATGTACCCTCCGTTATTTCATAAGGCATCAGGTCAAGAACAGCCACAACGTCAGGCTTGGACAGCTCCGCAATAACCTCCTCGGGACCGATGAAATCAATGGAATATCCCGAATTAATAGGCGTAATGTCATACTGAGCGGGTGCATTGATCACCGCAAGATCCGACGACCGCAGATTGATGCGCTTCTTTGCAAGCCCCTCGCTGGGACAAGTAACGGTTACCTTGTCAATTCCCGAAAGATTTGTGTAATTCTCCCCGAGAATGACTTCAAACTCAAATTCCGAACCGATGTCAACCTTTCGCATATCTATAATGCCCACCACAAAGCTGTTTACATCACGAATACTTTCGGTAGGCGCACCAATATCTATCTGAGTTTCCGACAGTACCAGCTGCTTTTTGAAGGCTTCTGCGTCAAATCCCGCAGGAGCGTTCTGTATCTC
>JAEDOB010000027.1 GCA_016302225.1 Oscillospiraceae bacterium
AGATACGTCACTTAGGCAACAAGAAAAATGAAGTTGTTTATTTATTCAGTGTTTCTTTAGATTTCTATGTGCATATATTAATGCTTTGCCATTTTCAAAGCTTTTGGGAAACGCCGTCCTGTCGCATAAAAACAGAAAGTCCGCAGAACGCATAAACATTCTGCGGACTAAATCTGGTGCGAGTGACGGGACTTGAACCCACACGTCGTTTCCAACACTAGCACCTCAAGCTAGCCTGTCTGCCGATTCCAGCACACTCGCATCTTAACATTTTTTGCAGAAGGAGGAAAAATCTTTAAGGGATTTTGTTCTCTCTCCCGACTGCTTTATTATTATATCACAACTAAATCGAAATGTCAAGCGTTTTTTTGAATTTTTCCCGAAAAGTAAAAATTGTCGGAAAATCCCGTAAAAAGGCGGGTTGACGGCTTACTGTTACAAAAAAACAGCCGATTTCATATTTAATTTACAATTTCATCTTCCCGATTTTCGGACAATTCCCGCCTGATATGCAGACAAAGTGCGTGAAGGCAGTCGGGGAGCAGCTCCAGACCGCAGGCGGACAGGTAGACCAGCTCTGCTTCATCGGTGTCGGAGAACACCTCCTCGGCGGTAGTGCTGCCGTCGCTTATCTCGATTTTTCTGCCCGAACCGCAGACTGTCAGCCGACAGGAGATCCTGCTTCGGTGATATTTTTCTTCCTTGATACATCTGCCCATTGCCAACACCTCCATATATTGTTATTATACATTACAATATATGGAAAGTCAATGAAAACATATCTGCTAAAAACGACAAAAACGCCCTTTAAAATGCAAAGAACGTTACTTGTTAAGGCTTTTCAGAAATTTGTCATACTCATCGCAGACGGACTTTGTGTCGCCGAACGCCATAGTTTTGCCCTTTTCCAGCCAAAGTGCCTTGTTGCAGAGCTTTCGTACCTGACCGACGGAGTGGGACACAAAAATGGTGGTGACGCCGCCCCGCATTATCTCCAGCATTTTCTTCTCGCTTTTTTCTCTGAATGCGCCGTCCCCGACGGAAAGAACCTCGTCCACCACCAGAATTTCGGGCTTTATAAGGCTTGCCACGGAAAATGCCAGCCTTGATTTCATACCCGAGGACAGCTGCGAAAATCGGTAGTTCTCGAATTCTTTCAGCTCCGCAAATTCGATTATTCGGTCATACTCCCGCTGCATCGTCGCCTTGGAATAGCCCATGAGCGCACCTCTGAGCATGGTGTTTTCCTTGACGGTCATCTCGCTGTCAAAGCCTGCACCCAGCTCCAGCAGAGCGGAAACGTTCCCATCAACGGTAATGCTGCCCTCCAAAGGCTCCATAACGCCGCTTACAGCTTTTAGCAGAGTGGACTTTCCCGCACCGTTTCTGCCGACTATGCCGAGAAAATCGCCCCTGTTCAGGGAAAAGGAAACATTTTCCACTGCATTGAAGGTCTTTACGCTGTATGTGCCCTTGATTTTTCGGGCAATAAGGTCCTTCAGCCCGATTTCCCGAAAATCGCCCACCATATAGCCGATAGTAACATTTTTCACATCTACAACCATAGAAAATTTCACCTTGCCTCGGAAAATGCCCGTATTTTCGCCGTCAGACGGGGCGGAAGAAGTATCATAGCCAGGGGCTTGAGCAGAAAGGGAAGTGAGCGGGGGAGCAGTCCCAGAGCGTGAAAGCCCCGCAGTCTTACAAAAAATTCGTCAACACGCATCTGCGGGGAAACCCTTCTGCCAAGGCTTTTTTCGCTGAACCGATAAAGGCAGCGGGGAATGTTTGCGCCTTTCTGCCCCGTGGAGTAGAGCCGCATAAAAAGCTCGTAATCCTCGTATTTTCGGGAAATTCCCACCGTCTTGTACCCGCCTGCGGAGGTGAGTGCCGACCGTCTGAACATGACCGAGCCGTGGATAAAGGGCTGATTGAACAGAAAATCGGGTGCTTTCGGTCTTTCGGGCATATGCCGCCTGCCGAATAAGACGCCGTTTTCGTCCGCAAGAAGGCAGTCGGAGCCGACGAATGCGATGCTTTCGTGCTCTTTCAGAAAGTCCAGCTGCTGTTCAAAGCGGTTTGGTTCCGAAATATCGTCAATGTCCTGTCTGGCAATGAAATCACCCCGTGACAGGGAAATGCAGCGGTTTAAGGCAGATGCCAGACCTTTGTTTTTATGTCGACGGATAAGCTTTATACGTTTATCCGAATGTGCCAGTGCTTTCAGCCACTCAAATGTGCCGTTGTCCGAGCCGTCGTCGCAGATAATGAGCTCGAAATCAGGAAAGCTTTGGTTCAGCACAGAGTTCACCGAACGTTCGGCTGTCTGCCTGTCGGGACAGTTGTAAACGCCCATAATTATCGAAATCACGGGCTTTTTTGGGGAACTCCGCACTTTTTTCACCTCATATATTTACCATAAATTTCAGCCATTGTGCTGACTGAATTTGAAATATCAAACTTGTCCACCGAGGACTGCGCCGCAGCTCCCAGACGTTTGAGAAGCTCACCGTCTGCCGCCAGCCTGTCAATGGCATCGGCAAATCCCGCAGCGTCGGAGGGGCTAAGGAGTATGCTGTTTACGCCGTTTGCGGCATATTCCGTTATTCCTCGGATATTTGAGCCGATAACGGGAACTCCCGCCGACATTGCCTCAATAGCGGCGATACCCAGCCCCTCACGGTAGGAGGGGAACAGGAAAACATCGGCGGCGTGGAGCAGCGTGGGCACGTCGTATCTGTATCCCAGAAAATGGGTAATGCCGCCAATGCCCAGCTTTTCGGCGTATTTCTCGCATTCCTTGCGAAGCTCGCCGCTGCCGCAAATTATGTATCGGAGATTTTCCGTTTTGCACAGGGAAATGGCTTTCAGGGCGGTGAAGATGTTTTTGTTTCGGTTAAGCTCGGCTGTGGTCATGACCGTGAAGGCGTTTTCGGGAATGTTCAGCTGACGGCGTATCTCCGATTTTTCGTCGGAAATTGCGGCGATCTTCTTGGTGTCAACGCCGACGCCGTGAAGCAGATATGTATCGCATTTCCCGCCGCAAAGCCGCTTTGAGGCTTCAAAATCCTCGCTGTTTATGGTAATAATTGCATCTGTCATGCCCGCAAGGATTTTTTCTATAAAATAGTACAGCCTGCTGACAGGGGACGCACCCTTGAAAAAGTGAAATCCGTGAGCGGTGTAAAGCAGGCGGCAGCCCTTTTTCCGTGCGTCCGCTGCGGCAATTCTTGCAATAGCTGCGGCGGTGGGGGTGTGGCAGTGGATAATGTCGTAATTGTTTTCGGAGATTATACCTTTAAGCTTGTGATAGGCGGCGATGTTTTTCAGATGAAAGGGAGAGCGGCAGAAGGGCACGTCATAGTAGTTATCGCAGAAATCAAGGGGGATATTTTCGTTATCCTCCAGGTCGTTTGCTGCACACACGTCAACGATAAAACCTTGCTCCCTGAACCATCGGAGATAGGGTATATGAAATTGTATAATGTGCTTTTTCAGCACCGAGGCAACAAAAAGCACTCGTTTTTCGGTTTTACCGGACAATGCACCCATTCCTTTTACGCATATTTACTTTATTATACCACAACAATCCAATTAATGCAATAATCAAAAACAACTTTTATATATTTTCACGAAAAAGTGAGCAGCTCCTAAACATTCATCACTAAAAATCCAACTTTATACATTCCACATTAATTTCAACTCTCAACTTTCAACATTCAACATTAAAAAAAGCAGGAGATGCTATGCCGAAGCAATAGCCATCTCCCTTAGTGTCCGTTTAACGGTACATATCAGCTTGTGTAATAGAGCAGCTTTGTGCTCACCGCCGTAAGCATTTCCTTGTAAAGCTCCCCTGCGCTGGACAGATCCGCACTCATCAGCGGGTCATTGATAAACGCATTGAACGCAATATCCAGATCCTTCTCAAAAACAGCGTCCACAATAAGCTTCTGATTTACGGTGTGACGTACGGTCAGCGCATACAATTCCTCGGAAAGTCCCCCCGATGTGACCGCACGGACGCAGTTCTTGGAAAACAGAGCGTTAGTTTCCGTAATAACGCCCTTTGGCAGGTTCTCCACCTGACCGCTGTTGGGCAGGCAGGCGTTGGTAATGAGATTTCCCATACCCGCAAGCGCCTTTATCTGCGAGATGCAGTCGGAGGTGTAGCCGCCTATCCTGAGGGAATCTCCGCCCTCCATCAGCAGCTTTGAACGGGCTGCACGCTCTGTCTGCTGCTTTTTCAGAAGGTTGATGTTGACCTGTGCAAACTTCCATGAAGCGGCGGTTTTCGGCGATCTCAGATACCAAGGGGGACAAAACTCCGCAGTTATCCTGTCGCTCTGGGCGGGTATCATGCCATATCTCAGGAACATATCGAACCTGACCTTATTGGCGCAGGCGGCGGGGTTCAGCCTGAACTCCTCGGGGCGGCGTTCGTAGCCGTCGTCGGCATACTTCTGTGCAAATTCCGTAAAGATGGGCATAATGTCCATGCCGTTGTAGGAAGCCTCATTCACAAACGAAAATCCGTTTATTCCCACAAGATTTGTCTTTATCTCACGCCTGTGAACAGAGGGCACGGACAGGCTCCTTCCAGTAATTTCCGCCAGCAGCTCCGAAACGGAAAAGGGCTCCGAGCTGCTTCCGAACGCCTTTATCTGCGGAAATTCCCGATAAAGCGTCATCAGGCAGACGTTCATGGGATTTGTAAGATTTATTACCCAGGCATTGGGGCAAAGCTCCTTTATTTTCCGTGCAAATTCGATGTAATGGGGCAGTATTCTCAGTGCTCTGAGAATTCCCGCAGGCCCCGTATTTTCGCCGTAGGACTGATATATCCCGTACATTTCGGGCAGATGCAGGTCGGAAACATAGTCCTCCATATCCCCCGAGATGGACAGAATGACGAAATCTGCGTCCCTCAGACACTCATTTATATTATCCGCCGCAAGATAGATAATGTCGCTGCGGCAGCCCTTCTGCTCCCTGAACTTATTTCCGATGACCTCGTTGGCAAGAGCGGGCTTTTTTTCAATATCGTAAAGGCTGACCGTTCCGCAGATCTCCTCGGAAGCCATTTCCGACATAAAACGCCAGCCGAACCGGAACGAGCCGCCGCCGATATATGCGATTTTCAATCTTTTGCCGCTGTCCATAATAACGTCCCTTCTTATATTCAAATACATTTAATTACAGTTTATCACAAAATACGGCAAAAGTCAACTGTTTAACAAAAATCAAAAGGGATACCCCACCAAAAGATGAGGCGTCCCTTTTATTGGACAGTTTAATTTGCTGGTGCCACTTCACCAAATGCCTTTGCGTTAAATTCCGCCCTTGGAACGGGCTTTGAATAGAAGTAGCCCTGAGCAGAGCCGCAGCCGCATTCCAGCAGATAATCCGCCTGATTTCGGGTTTCGACGCCCTCGGCGATAATTTTCAGACCAATGTCGTTGGACATAGCGATGGTGTGGAGAATTATCTTTTTGCCCCTGTCAGTGACGAGAGTTTCGTTAAGGAAGCCCCTGTCTATTTTCAGCACGTCAAAGGGCGTATTTTTCAGCATATTCAGCGATGAATATCCCGAACCGAAATCGTCCATTTCCAGCACGTAGCCCTCATTTTTCAGGTCGATGAGAGCGTCGAAAAGCTCCTTCTGATTGTCGTAGAATACCGACTCGGTGATCTCCAGCTCCAGAAGCTTTTTCGGAATATTGAACTCGGCAGTCATATCGTTCAGAATATTTATCAGATTGGGATTGGAAATATGCAGTCTTGAAACATTTACGGAAATAGGCACAGGCTCATATTCCTTGTCCAGCCAATCCCTGATGGTAATGCAGGCTTCACGCCACATATATTCGTCCAGCTTGACAATAAAGCCGTTTCGCTCGAAAAGCGGGATAAAATCTCCCGGAGGTATCAGACCCTTTGTGGGGTGATTCCAGCGGACAAGAGCTTCTGCGCCGATGATTTTTGATGTTGCAATATCGTACTTGGGCTGCAGCCACATTTCAAACTGTCTGTCGATCAGAGCAAGCTCCATTTCGTCCTCGATCTCCTTGTCATAGAGCATTTTCGTCTTGACAGTTTCATCATAAAATGCGTAGGTCTGCATCAGATTGCCCTTGATGGTGGACTTTGCAAGCTTTGCGTAGTCGAAAACCGAACGGGGATTTGCGTTTCTCTTTTCTATCTTGTAAATGCCGCAGGAGGTGGTGTAGCGGATATCCTCATATATTCCCAGCATATCTGCTATCCTTTCGGCAATGGCAACCAGCTCGGAGGTATCTTCATACTCGGTAAGGATACCGAAATTATCGCCCTGAAGTCTGCCTACGGACATTTTGTCGGAAAACTCCGCTTTCAGCTTAACGCCGATAGAACGCAGCAGCTTATCCGCAGCCTTTCCGCCGTATACCTCATTTATTATCTTGAATTTGTCAATGTCAAACAGCACCAGCGCAAATTTCCTGCCGCTTTTATCGTGCATTACAACATCAATGTCATCAAAGAATTTTGCTTCGTTGTTAAGCCCTGTCAGCAGATCCTTTTCAGCTCTTATCTTGAGCGCATTCATTGCCTTGAACTGGCTGTCAACGTCCTGCAGGGTGCCTATGATATTTCCGCAGCCGTTCTCGTCGGAAACGGGACTGCTGTTGAATTTATACCAGCAATATTCGCCGTTCACCGTCCGCAGGCGGCAGATACATTCGCTTACCCTTGCTTCTCTGAAATTTTCGATATATTCGGTGAATGCGGGAACATCGTCCTTATAAACAACGCCCTCGGCTATCATATCCTTAATGTCGTTCATATCGATTTCCGAGGAGGTGTCCACGGACGTACCTATTTTCTTTGTGAAATTCGGGGATATGTACATCTTTCCCGTGTCAAGGCAGAATTCAAAGCTGATAATATCCGTCTGCTCGATGATAGCCTTGTATCTCGCCTCGTGATAGTCGCTCATTCGGCGGTATTCCAGCTCCTTCTGCATTATTTTCAGATTTGTTTCCATCTGCTGGGACTCTTTTTCCTCGGTAACGTCCCTGACATAGTAGATAAACTGCTTTTCGCCCGTTTCCTCGTCAAGGGAGGGGATAGCGATACAGTTGTCCCACCGCACTTCGCCGCTGTCGTTGTTTATCCGATAGAAAAGGCTGAATGAGCCTGTTTCAAGGGCATCGGCAATGCTTTCGACATTTACGGAGGAAATAAATTCATCCCTGTCCTCCTCGCAGACATATCTCCTGCCTATTTCGCCCGCAAGTGTGTCAAAATGCTCGGGAATATATTCTGCCGTCCTGTCGGAGTCATGCTTGATTATCTTTAAGCTGCCTGTTTCTATGCTTACCTCGCAGACGAAAACGCAGCTTTCCTTAAATGCGCTGTCGATATTCATGGACTTATGCTGCCGTGCGATTTCCTGCTTTTTGGTATCGTCAATGTCCCTTGTGAATATGCAGCAGAAAATTTTGCCGTCGTCATTTCTGGCTACAACAATGCTTATGCTGCACCAGCGGTATTGTCCGTTCGATGCACGTCTGCGTATCTCGACTGTACGCTTTGTTTCGCCCTTTTCGGCAATGCCCCGCTTGAAGCACTCAGCGTTAAGGGCATTTCCGAAGGCTTTAACGTCATCGGGGTGGATAAGTCCGCTGTTATCGTCAACGGAATAAAGCTTGTCGGTTTTTGGGAAGGTACCGTCGCTTAATATCACATAAAGCTCGGCGGTATCGGGGTTATATTCAACAATTTCGCTGTATGAATTTTTAAGTGCGCTGAGCAGATCGCCCGAGAGTGCGTCAAATTTAAAAATGCCCATAATATCGCCGTCCCCTTCATATGGAAAAGTACATATACTATCGATTGATACAAAATTCAACAGTCACACAACTGTATATACTATCATTATATACGAAAAATATTAACTTTTCGCTTATAAATAAATAAGGAATTGTTACTTATTTTAATTAATTTTTATTTGGAACGGTTTCCCGTCAGAAATACGTCAAGGGGCTTTTTCAGGATACTGCCGAAAAATTTCACGATAATTCCCGTAAACACGGCGGCAATAACAGTGCCCTCTCTGACACCGACAACGGTAAAATCAAAGAAAATAAGCGACAATGTGACCGCCAGAAGCACGCAGAAAATATCGAAGCCTATCTTCACATATCCGAATTCCTTGTGAATTTTGTCGGAAACCGCACGGACAAACGCTTCTCCCGAATTCATTATCACATTCGCAATGACCGAAAGCGAGATACCGAAGCTGAGCACAATTGTACCGATAATTATCATCATCAGCCTGTCAAAATATGTATTTACGGGTATCTTTCCGATGAACATCATTCCAAAATCGGTAAACCACCCGAACAGGAAGGACAGGGGCACCTGCAAAAGCTCTATCAGCTTGAAATCCCGCCGAAGAATGACTATCTGTCCGACTATCATAATGCAGTTCCATATGACCAGCCACATTCCCAGAGAAATGCCGTTAAATCGGCAGTACAGCACGTTTGACACCGAGGAGATAGGTGAAACGCCCAGCTCTCCGTGCTTTGAAAATGCCACTCCCAGAGCGGCGAAAAACAGTCCCGCTATGCAGAGGATATAGCGTTTTGCGGTTTCGGCTTTTGACATCTGAACAACTCCTTATTTGGAAAACCCCGCAGAATATTATCCTGCGGGGGGCTTGCGTTATTTCTTATTGCTGCCCGTTTCTTCCTCGATAATATCGAAAATATCCTTGTCGTCGTTATCGACAATAACGGGCTTTTTCAGCTTCACGGAAACTATCTTCCTGTGATTTTCCAGAACCTGCTTCAGCTCATTTTCAAAGCTTTCCTCGGGAACATTTTCGGTCTTTTCGGCGGGAACGGAAACTATTTTCTCGTCCTCCGACTTCTTCTTTTTTGGCGGAGTACGGAAATATGTCCTTGCCAGACGCTTGATACGCTTTGCAAGCTCCTTGGTAAGGTCGCCGTCGTTCATACGCCAATGCCAGTTGCAGCCGAGAGTTGAGGGGATATTCATTCTCGCCTCCGAACCCAGCTCCAGAAAATCCTGCATCTGAATAATAACAAGCTCGGAAACACTTGCGTACAGCACCCTTATCATTGCCCAAGCGGGACTGTCGCCCTTTCTTATATCAAGGTAGCGGTCGGTGAATTTCTTGGTTTTCTTATCCAGAGAACCGTACCAGCCCATAGCGGTGTCATTGTCGTGAGTTCCGATATAGGAAACGCTGTTGTGAATGTAGTTATGTGGCATATAATTGCTTTCGTTTTTCTTCCAGAAGGCAAATTCAAGGACGTTCATTCCCGGATAGCCGCTGTCGTCCAGCATTTTGTTTACCTCGTCGGTGAGAAATCCGAGATTTTCAGCCACCAGCGCAACATCGCCCAGCTCCTTTTTGACAGCGTTAAACAGCTTCATTCCCGGACCCTTGAGCCATTCGCCGACTCTTGCATTTTTGCTGCCTGCGGGGATAGCATAGAAGCTTTCAAAGCCTCTGAAATGGTCTATTCGCACAATGTCAAACAGCTTTTCGGAAAATCTGATACGCTCAATCCACCACTTATAGCCGTCCTTTTCCATAGCGTCCCAGTCGTAGAGAGGATTTCCCCAAAGCTGACCGTCTGCGGAGAAATCATCGGGGGGACAGCCTGCAACGTTGGTGGGACGCATATCCCCGTCCAGCATAAACAGCTGCGGAGATGCCCATATATCGGAGCTGTCCATGGAAACGTAAATTGCCATATCGCCGAACAGCTTGATGCCCTTCTTTTCGGCATATTTCTTTAGCTCCGCCCACTGACGGAAGAACAAAAACTGCTCAAATTTGCAGAATTCTGTTTGTGATGAAAGAAGCTTTGTGTAATGCTCCATGGCTTCGGGCTTTCTCAGGCGAATATCGTCCTCCCATTCGCCCCAGGGACGCTTTGCAAAGTGCTGCTTCAGGGACATATACAGCGCATAATCGTCCAGCCAAGCCTTATTTTCCGAACAAAATCTGTGAAACTCCGCCTGCTCGAAATCCTCGGTATATTTAAGGTAAGCCTTATGCAGCACCGCCGATTTGAAGGACATCAGCTCCTCATAGCTTGAAAAGCTCTTGTTTTCCATAATTTTCAGGTCGGCGTCACAGCTGCTGATAAGTCCGTCCTCAATAAGCTCGTCAATGTCGATAAACAGCGGATTTCCCGCAAAAGCCGAGTAGGACTGATAGGGAGAATCTCCGAAGCCTGTGGGCCCGATAGGGAGAAGCTGCCAGCAGCTTTGTCCGCTTTCCTTTAAAAAGTCGATAAATTCAAAAGCCTTTTTTCCCATAGTTCCGCAGCCGTAACGTCCGGGAAGGCTTGTAATATGCAGAAGTACACCGCAGCTGTTCATAAAAACTCCAATCTCCGCCGAGAAAAATTCTGCGGAAGCGTCGGCGGACGTTTTCCCGCTGTAAATTATTATATCATATTTTTTTGTAAAATGCAATAAATCAATCGGAAAAATCTTCATGCCGATTTTCGGAATATGCAAAAGCGTTTTTGCAATACTAAATAAGCCGACGAAACCGCAGAAATTGTCGGTGAAAATTCTATCTGCGGAGAAATGAGGATACTATGAACAATCAGAACAATAATGAAAATAACTTCCGCAATCAGCAGCAGAACCGTCAGCAGAACAATCAGCAGAACAAAAACAATAACAATTTCCGGAACAAGCAGAACCGTCAGGAGCAGAACAAGCAGCAGGAAAACCGTTTTGAATAATAGCTGCTTTTGCTGATTTATTTTTCACAGACAAGGGCTGCCGCGGCATATGCGCTGCGGCAGCCCTATTTTTTATGGAAAATCCGTTCAGGTCAGTGCCTCCCTTTGCTTTATGTTTTTTATTATAAGAACAGAAATTATAAGCACGATTGGGAATATGCAGCCTGCAAGCATACCCTTTTGCATATCGTCACCCGCACTCTGGGATATATTCCCCACAATTCCCGGCCCCAGTGCACCGCCCAGATCTCCCGCCATTGCCAAAAGAGCAAACATAGCCGTGCCGCCCGACGGAATTTTTGCCGAACAGATGCTGATAGTCCCCGGCCACATTATTCCGACGGAAAATCCGCACATTATACAGCCTGCAAGTCCCAGCAAGGGTATGTCCGACAGAGAAGCGGCGAGGTAGCATATAAGGCAAAGTCCGCCCGAGCCTATCATAAATTTCATAAGGTCAAGCCTGCCGCCATATTTTCCGTAAAGCGAGCGGCTGATGCCCATGGTTACGGCGAACATACAGGGCCCTGCAATATCTCCCATTGCCTTTGAAAGACCCAGTGCGGATTCCGCAAAGGCAGACGCCCACTGCGACATTGAAAGCTCCGACGCTCCCGCACATATCATAAGCAGTATGGATATTCGGAACGACGGTACCTTCAGCAGACTGCCTATTTTCATGCCCTTCCCGTCCTCCGTGGGGTGCTCTATGGGACAGACGGCAAAGTTGTACATATTATACAGCGGAATGAGTGCCCATATGCAGGAAACCCATTTCCAATTTGCTATTCCGAAAACCGAAAAGAACACCGTCGAAAGCAGTATAACTCCCACCGAGCCCCAGCAGTAAAAGGAGTGCAGCAGGCTCATTGCCGCTTCCTTATGTTCAAAGGGGCATGCCTCGACGATTGGGCTTACAAGCACCTCCGTCAGTCCGCTGCCTATGGCGTAGACCATTGTGCTGATGATTATTCCCGCAAAGGGGTCGGGGAAAATTTCGGGGAGAAAGGCAAGTCCCACAAGTCCCGCCGCCGAAAACAGCTGCGAACCCACAACGCATTTTCGGTAGCCGATAATATCCGCAAAACGTGCGCAGAGAATGTCCACAACAAGCTGTGTAATGAAAAACAGCGACGAAATAAGTGCTATCCTTCCAAGGGGGATATTGTAAGTATTGTGAAATGTGAGAAACAGCAGCGGCGCAAAATTTGCGGTAATTGACTGCGTGACAAATCCCAGATAACAGGCAATAAGCGTTTTTCTGTAATTCATTTTGATGTTCCTTTCGCTATTTGATAATAGTATCATATCATATAAACCGACACATTTCAATGAAAAATATCGCATTTTTGTTGAACTATATGGCAAATCGGGACGGCATTTGAAACACGTTCGGCAAAAGTCTAAAGAAATCTTAAAGTTTGCAAAAGGCTATTGACAAACCGTGTATATGCTGGTATACTGTGTATAGTGAGTATACACAGTAAAGGAGGTAAGGCGTCTGAAAATAGTACTCAGCCCGTCAAGCGAAAAGCCTATGTATGAGCAGATAATGGACGGCATACGTCAGGCGGCATTAAACGGCGAAATTCCCGAAAGCGGGCAGCTCCCCAGCGTCCGTCAGCTGTCGGCGGATCTGAATGTCAGTGCCATAACCACAAAGCGTGCGTATATGGATCTGGAACGGGAAGGCCTCATATACACAGTCCCCGGAAAGGGCACGTTTATACGGTTAAGCGACGTTTCCAAGGTGCGCAGCGACTATCACCGAAAACAGCTTGACGAGTTTTCCGAAAATGTTAAGCAGCTGCTTGAAAAGGGCATTTCCAAGGAAGAATTGATAGAAACCATTAACAAACTTTAGGAGTGAACATTATGAATGAAAATATGCTTGAGGTCAGAAGTCTTACAAAAAAATTTGACGGCTTTACGCTGGATAACGTGAATTTTTCTCTGCCAAAGGGCGCAATTATGGGACTTATCGGCGAGAACGGCGCAGGAAAAACTACGCTTATCAAGCTGATAATGAATATGTACGGCAGGGAAAGGGGCGAAATAAAAGGCGTCGGGGGACTTGACAACGTGTCCGACGAGCCCGAGTTCAAGGAGCGTGTGGGCTATGTTGCCGACGAGGATTATCTCTATTACAACAGCAAAATGAGCGATATTGCGGCGGCGTTTTCCGTGGCATTTGAACGGTGGGACGAGAGTATTTTCGAGAATTACGTTGACCTTTGGAAGCTGCCCCTTGACAAAAAGGCGGGGGAAATGTCCAAGGGAACGAAAACAAAAATGATGCTTGCCCTTGCCCTTGCACATAAGCCCGACCTGCTTATTTTGGACGAACCCACAGCGGGACTTGACCCCGCCGCAAGGATAGAGGTGCTGGATATTCTCAGAGATTTTGTTTCCGACGGGGAACATTCGGTGCTGTTTTCAACACATCTCACAAGCGACCTTGACAAGGTAGCGGACTACATTGTAATGGTCATTG
>JAEDOB010000282.1 GCA_016302225.1 Oscillospiraceae bacterium
CCTCAGTTTCCTTGAATTGTTTTACTTTATCGGATAATGTCTTGTTGTGCATTTTCCGGGGGAAAGCAGGTCAATGGGAGTATACTGCAAAAGCGATTTGAGCAGTTTTGCTGTCAAGCCGTTTTGTCTGCCAGCAGCTCCTTTACCTCGTCAAGAGAGAGCTTAGTGGCATTTGCGATCTGCTGCATATCCAGTAAACCACCGTTCCAAAGATTAACGGCGATTTCTTTTGCAGTTTCTTTTGCGGTTTCTTTTGCAGTTTCCTTTACAGCTTCATTTACAGCTTCATTTACATAATTTTCCATTAATTCACACATATTACCATAACCCTCCTCAGTTTCCTTGAATTGTTTTACTTTATCGGATAATGTCTTGTTGTGCATTTTGTTCGGATCAACGCAGAATAGATCCTGCATCAATCTTCCCAGTTCTGTTTCGTCGCGAATTTCACCGTTTACATATATTATGTGCGAGCCGTCGTCAAATATCGCATCGGACAGCTCCGATATTTTTCTGTCGATGGTGTAAAGTGGCTTTCCGCCTTTAAGGGTGTCGTGTTCTGTTATGAAGATAACATAGGTTTCGGGCAGTTCGTTCACCTGCTGTCCTTTTAACAGCAGATTTGCGTCCATAAGGCTGCTGTTATACCTTGCACGTCTTGGCAATGCACCGTCATTGTCCCGCTGGACCTCAATGTCATAGTGCTTTCCCTTGCTGTCAACGGCATAAATATCCAGCCTTGATGACCTGCCTTGAATATTTTTCAGTTCTATCTGGGAATCTGTTTTCAAAACGGTCAGATCATCTTTTTTGAGAATAATTCGAAGCAGCAGCTCCGCACAGGCTTTGTCCTCGAAAACTTTTGACATAAATGTGTCATCTATTAATCTGAATTGTTTGATTATCTCAAGCTGCTTTTTGCGTTTTTCGGATAGAGCTTTGTCCATCGGAACCACCTCCCGCTATACTGATTATATCATATTTACCGCAAAAAATCAAGTCTGTCAAATATAATTCACCGGGTCAACGTCGGCTTCTGCCTGAGTTATCTTTATCTCGGGGAACATTTCCGACAGCTTTTCCGTGATATAGGGGATAACAATGTCCTCCGTGTGGAAATGTCCGCAGTCGAAAACAGAAATACCCAAATTATTTGCGGAAACAAACTGGTCATGCTTGAAATCTCCTGAAACATAAGCTTCGCAGCCCATATGAAAGGCTTCGGAGAACAGCTTTCCGCCGCCGCCCGAACAGAACGCTATCCGCTTAACGGGCGCACCTGCGTCGGTATATCTCACAACGGTGCACTTGAAAACCCTTTTCAGAACAGCCGCCAGCTCCTCGGGATAAAGCTCCTTTGAACAGCTGCAGATCATTCCGTAGCCCCGTCCGTCGGGGTGGATAGGTTCAAGCACCTTTAGCCGCTCGGACAGTCCCAGAGGTTCCTTCAGCATATCACGGATAATGTCGTTGATGCCGCCGTCTGCCATATCCAGCGGGGAATGTGAGCAGATACAGGCAATGCCGTTTGCCAGCGCATAGCCCGCAGGGTCGGACGTGCTGAGAGTGTACAGCGGGTTGAAAATAACGGGGTGATGGGAGATTATCAGGCTGCATTTTTTGCGAACAGCCTCCGCAACCACCTCCATTGTAATGTCAAGAGAGGTCAGCACCCGTGTTACCCTGTCGTTGGGGTCGCCTACGATTATTCCCGAATTATCGCCCTTGTGAAGATTGGCAAATGGGGCAATTTCGTCCAGCCCCGCAAAAATATCCTTTACAGTATATCCGCTCATTTCAGTAATTCCTCCGCAATTTTTTTCAGCCGATTTCCTTCCTCCGACGTTGGGTCGGACTTTAACATTCCTTCTGCCGCTTTCAAGATACGTCCCGCACTTTTAGTTATGTATGCTTTATGATCGGGTTCATTTTCCGAACAGAATCCGAATAGCCGTTCCTTCTCGGAAATGCTTCTTTTCATTCCGTCATAAACGGCGGAAATTACCGTGTAGATGTGCTTTCCGTCATCAATGGGAACTTCTTTTTGTATATGAAAGCCGTTTTCGCACAGAAAGCTTCTGAGATACGCCGCCTGTGTCATAGGCTGTAAAATTAGCTGTGATTTTTTTGCAATATTCGAAACGCCGATTATCTTCGCAATAAGCTCGCCGCCCATTCCCGCACAGATAACATCGGTAATGTCGGAAATGCCCATATTATCGGGTACGGTCAGACCGTCGGACATGATACATTTCCATTTATCGTTCATATTAAGACGGGAGAGCGTCCTTTCGGCGGCATTCAGGGGCTGCTCGTTTACATCACAGGCATAGCAGAAGCGGCATTTCCCCGTTTTCAGAAGCTCCGCCGCAAGATAGCCGTGGTCAGTGCCCACATCGCAGGCAACATCTCCCGAAACAAGGTCATAGCAGGCGGAAAGTCGCTTGTCCAGCATAAGATCATTCCTTTACAAATATTCCCCTCCAAAAGGGCGAAGCATATTGCTGCCTGTTTCGGAAGGGAATACCACAAGTTTTTTGAAGCCGTTTTTATGCGAGAGCAGCGTTCAGCTTTTCGATGAACTCCTTAGCGTCAACGCCGTGAACTGCGCAGGCGTCTGCAACAGATTCACCTCTTGCGGAAGGACAGCCCAGGCAGTGCATACCGATCTCCATAAAAAGGGGAGCAAGCTGGGGAGCCATATCAAGAACTTCACCGATGATCATATCTTCTGTGATCTTAGCCATAATTTTATACCTCCGTAAATTTTGCTATCAATGCGAAAAATACCGCATAAGTATATTATACCTCAAATAAAATAAAATTGCAATATGTATTGAAAAATTTTATTATTTGTGCTATACTATAAAAATAAAGCATA
>JAEDOB010000283.1 GCA_016302225.1 Oscillospiraceae bacterium
TTGTTACGGGCTATGACATTATCTTCTTCTGGGTAATCAGAATGATGTTCTCGGGCATTGAAAATATGGGCAAGCCGCCCTTTGACACCGTTCTTATCCACGGTCTGGTAAGGGACGCTCAGGGACGGAAAATGTCCAAATCTCTGGGCAACGGCATTGACCCGCTTGAAGTCATCGCACAGTACGGCGCAGACGCTCTCCGCTTTATGCTGGCAACAGGCAACGCCCCCGGAAATGATATGCGTTTCACCGAGGAAAAGGTCGTTGCTTCAAGAAACTTCGCAAACAAGCTCTGGAACGCTTCCCGCTTCATTATGATGAATCTCCCCGAGGATTTCGAGTTCAAGGGACTTCCCGAGAATCTCACCATTGAGGATAAATGGTTCGTTTCCAAGTTCAACACCCTTGCAAAGAATGTCAACGACAATCTGGATAAGTTTGAACTGGGAATTGCAGTTTCCAATCTCTATGACTTTATCTGGGATATTTTCTGCGACTGGTATATCGAGCTGACCAAGCCGAGAATTGCAGCAGGCGGCGAATCTATGGAAACCGCACAGCAAGTCCTTGTTTGGGCTATCGGCGGAATGTTAAAGCTTCTGCACCCCTTTATGCCCTATATTACCGAGGAAATTTGGCAGACTTTGAACGACGGCAAGTCACCCATTATGCTGGAAAGCTATCCCGTTTACGACGAAAAGCTGTCCTTCACCGAGGAGGAAAAGCGGTTTGAAAAGGTAATTTCCGCTATCAAGGCTATCAGAAACCGCCGCACCGAGATGAACATTCTGCCAAGCGTAAAGGCAAAGGTTTTCGTTGAAACGGACGAAACCGAGCTGTTCAAGGCTTCGGAAATGTTCTTTGTAAAGCTTGCCTCCGCATCGGCTGTTGAGGTCGGGGATAAGTTTGATATTCCCGATTCGGTAACGGTAGTTTCCGACGGCGCACGCTGCTTTATCCCCATGAATGAGCTGGTTGACAAAGAAAAGGAGCTTGCTCGTCTTAACAAGGAAAAGGCTGCCGTTCAGAAGGACATTGACTTCTCAAGCGGAAAGCTGAACAATCCCGGATTTATGGCAAAGGCTCCCGAAAAGCAGGTCGAAGCGGAAAAGGCTAAGCTTGCTAAGGCTCAGGAGAAGATGGCTAAGATAATTGAGTCTATTGAGGCTTTGAAATAATTTTTCGGCGGTGCTGTCCTATATGGGCGGTACCGCTTTTTTATGGAAAGATTTAATAATTTTCATTTTCTCTATTGACAAATAACCGATTATGCAATAAGCTGGAGATAGCAGAGATTATGAAACTATTTACGGAGGTGACGGGCTTTGAAAATAATCCAGCATGATTTTATCAAAATGATTATAAAATTGCCAATATTATGTATCATTGATTTTGCTATATGTTTTTGTGTATGCTTATTTGAACATGACATTATTGCAGGACCTGATGTGAGCTTTAGAATGTGGGCTGATGTTCAGATTATAATAACAATATATGCTGTTGTGCTGGTCATTCACTACCTGTTGTATAAAAAATGGCTCCCATTTGATAAAAAAGCATACAAGATATTATATTGGATAATGAGTTATTTTACACTTAATCAGTATCTTTGGTTAAATACACTGTATATGTTTTTTGATTAGAACATACAAGGATAATTACTGCGAAGATGATATTGCAATTTGATGATTGATATGAACGGGACAGACTGAAATATCGTCTGTCCTTTTTTCACAAAACATCTAAAAATTTTCATTTTCTCTATTGACAAATAACCGATTATGCTGTACACTGTAATTATATTGTGTAATCGTTTTCTGAATACAACAAAAAGGAATATTTCGGAGGTAAAAATATGAGCGAAAAAATCTACAAGCTCCATATGGGCAAGGCAAAATGTGCAGTTGACCTGGGCGACGGCAGCGAACGCGGCGAGTACGTAAATCAGGACTATATTCTCCACAAAATGGGCAGACCCCACCGTTCCATCTCCCTGATGTACTGCTACTATCCCCTTGACGAGCAGTGGCCCGGCAGAATTTCCGAGGTCATGAAGGACGCTAACGTTTCCTTCCAGTGGGACTATCCCTATGACGACTATTTCACCTATAAGGGCGGTTTGAACGGAAATCTCGACGACGAGCCGTTCACCTGTATGAGAGATGTCCGCAGACACGGTCAGGACGTTACCCTTACCCTTACTGTTGACCCCAACGTTTCCGATGACCACCTTATTGCCATTGCAAAGGATCTCAGCCGTTTCGGACGTATGATTCTCCGTATTAATCACGAGGCAACAGGCAACTGGTTCTCCTTTACAAAGCGTGCGTCTTACAAGGAGATAGCCGATTTCTTCGTGCATTTCACCGATATTATCCACGAATATGCCCCCAACGTCAAGACACTTATGTGCATAGGCGGCATTGAGGATCTCTCCAAGGAAGAAATGGAGATGGAGGAGGAGTTCAAGGTGACTGTTCCCTCCGCAGATATGTGGAGCGTTGACAAGTACATGGCTCTCCATTGGGGCTGGCCCTATGACGTTGCTTTAAAGGGCGGCACTTCCCATTCCAGAAGCAAGGTCAGAGAAACCTACGAAAAGACTAAGCGCAGCTACGAGCGCTTCAAGTTCCTGAACGGCGGCGTCGGCAAGCCTATGAGTATGGCTGAATTCAACGCTGACGGTGACGTTACGGGCGCATATGATCAGGCTGCAATGGTAAAGGAATTCTGCGATATTCTCGTAAACGAAAAGGCTGAGTGGTTCACCTCCTTCACAATGTATCAGTTCAGGGACAGAGGACGTCTTGGTCTGGAGATCGAAGACCCCAACAACCCCGATGTGGGCATTGAACAGCCGCTGCTGAAAACCTATAAGG
>JAEDOB010000284.1 GCA_016302225.1 Oscillospiraceae bacterium
TGTATTTTTCTGCTGCCGAAGTGACGTGTTTAGGTGGGTGTTCCCCCGCCTTCGGCGGGGGAACACCCATTAATCAGTATTTCCAAAGAAAGGACAATTTTTATGAATGTACAGGAAATGCTTGAGGGCGTTGGCTTTGACGACATCTGGGTATATGTAATGGCTGAATACTGCCGTGAACGCACTCCCGACGAGGCGGGACGGGCTTATGTCAGCATGAAAAAGATGTACGGCGATCTTCTCAGCCGTTCCCCCGAGGAAAATACGGATAATATGGTGCTGATGGTCAGGCGGTTCTCAAACGGTGGTATTGCCGATTGGGACACGGCGGCTTACTGCGGTATGGACGGTCAGATATATTCGCTTTCCTTTGTGGACTGGGACAAGGTTTTGGGCTATGAAATGCTGACGCTCAGCATTAAGGAATACGGTCATGAGCGGACGGCGGCGCATTTTCTCTGGGAATTGTCAAAGGACGGATTTACCGAAAATGAAATGAAAGAGCATGCCGGACAGCTTGAAGCCGCCGTTGATACCGAGCCTGTTTCCTTGGAGGAGCTGGATATTCTCTCATTTTTGGGAGATGACGAAACCGATCTCCGCAGCGCAGAGGACGAGGAAAACGAAGCCGTTTCCCGACGGTTTGAAAATGCCGCAGCAGAGCAGATAAAACGCCGTTCATAACTGTTTACAGAAAACTGTTTACTTTTTTTAAAATGGGTGTTATAATAATGTTTGACAATGTCCGATAGGAGGAAGGAAAATGGCTTTGCCTAGCGACCCCATTATTTTAATGAGCTATCTTAACACACAGCTTAGGGACAAATATAACAGCTTTGACCAGCTTTGCGATGATATGCAGCTTGATGCCGCCTGCCGCAGTGAGATAGAAAGCAAGCTTAAAGCAGTCGGATATGTTTATTCCGATTCGTCAAACAGCTTTGTTAGGTCAACGTAAAAATCTGATACAATCAAATATACAGTTCGCTTGCACCATCCTGTAAAACTAGGGCTATTTGCTGTCGAAGGACAGCGAGATTTTGTGTTATTTCTATTTGAATAGAAATATTGAAATCCATAAAAATATGTATTGTAGGGGACGCATTCCGTCCCGCATTTACAACAAACATTTTTGTAACCTGCGGGCGGGGAAATCCGCCCATACAATTTCTTAGTTTTATATAAGCTATATTTCTAGGATAGGAAAGCGTGTGCGCTGCGGCGTATGCGCTTTTATTTTTGGAGGGAAAAATATGTACAAAATAACTTGTGAGGCACATTTCGATGCAGCGCATTTCCTTTTCGGATATAACGGAAAATGCAGGAATATCCACGGTCACCGCTGGGTGGTTTCTGCGGATATTGCTGCGGAAAATCTAAGGGACGATCCGCAGGAAAGAGGTATGGTCACCGATTTCGGCTGCTTCAAAAAATTTCTGAAAGCCGAGGCGGACAGGCTGGATCATTCACTTATTTATGAAAAGGGTTCGCTAAAGCCCGAAACGCTGGCTGCACTTTTGGCGGAGGATTTTGCGCTGAATGAGGTGGATTTCCGTCCCACGGCGGAGAATTTTGCGAAATATTTCTTTGATAAGCTGAAAAATGCGGGATTTCCCGTCACACGTGTAAAGGTGTACGAAACTCCCGAAAACTGCGCGGTTTACGAGGTGGACTGAGATGGAAAAGCTAAAGGTCTGCGAGATATTTGAAAGCATAAACGGCGAGGGGACAAGGGCGGGACAGCTTGCGGTTTTCGTCCGTTTGAAGGGGTGCAATCTTAACTGTTCCTACTGCGATACCAAGTGGGCGAATGTCCCAAATGCGGCGTTTACGGAAATGTCCCCCGAGGAAATTTGCGGGCGGGTAAAGGCGTCGGGCTTTGAAAATGTCACCCTGACAGGCGGCGAGCCGCTTATTCACCCGAATGTGGAAAAGCTTCTTGAAACTCTTTGCAAAGCGGGTTTCAGCGTTGAGATTGAAACCAACGGAAGTGCCGATATTTCCGCTGCGGACGCCATTGCAAACCGTCCGCTCATAACTATGGACTACAAGCTGCCGTCCTCGGGAATGGAAGGCTTTATGCGTCCGGAAAACTTTTCTCTGCTGAAAGCCTGCGACACGGTGAAGTTTGTCTGCGGTTCGCATGAGGACTTGACAAGGGCTGCGGAGGTCATTGACGAGTACGGTCTGATAGGAAAATGTCACGTTTATCTCAGCCCCGTATTCGGTAATATCGACCCGAAGGATATGGTTGAGTTTATGAAGGAAAGAAAGCTTTGCGGCGTTAATTTGCAGCTGCAGCTTCACAAATTTATCTGGGACCCTAACGAGAAAGGAGTTTAACAATGGCAATAGATGTTAAGGCAGTCAGGGAGCATATTCGGGGACTGCTTATAGCCCTGGGTGACGACCCCGACAGAGAGGGACTTCGGGACACTCCCGACCGTGTTGCCCGTATGTACTGCGAGGTCTTTGACGGTATGAACTACACCAACAGGGAGCTTGCGGAGATGTTCGACAAGACCTTTGAGGAGGATATTTCTTCGTCCTCAAATGATATGGTAGTCGTTCGGGACATTGAGTTTTTCAGCTACTGTGAGCATCATATGGCGCTGATGTACGATATGAAGGCGACTGTTGCGTATATCCCCAAGGGCAAGGTCATAGGGCTTAGCAAAATTGCCCGTATCTGCGATATGGTGGGAAAGCGTTTGCAGCTGCAGGAGCGCATCGGTTCGGACATTGCGGAGATAATGCAGATGATAACCGGTTCGGAGGATATTGCGGTCATAATCTCCGCAAATCACAGCTGTATGACCGCAAGGGGCATAAAAAAGCCCTCCGCAAAGACCCTGACAAC
>JAEDOB010000285.1 GCA_016302225.1 Oscillospiraceae bacterium
CTATAAGCTCGTAAATTCTGCGCAGCTGCTTTGTTACAACGTCCAAAGGCTGTCCCTTGTTGGAAACATAATGCTTGAACAGCAGCTTTCCGTCGGGGGTGATAAGCACCATTTTAGTGGTGGTGGAGCCTGCGTCAACGCCCAGATAAGCATCTCCCGAATAGGTTTCAATGCTCTCATAGGCAAGGTCGCATTTCTTGTGGCGTTCAACAAAGGCTTCATATTCCTCACGGCTTTCAAAGAGCCGTCTGCCCGTAACGGTGGAATCGCTCATAACCGCATTTTTTATGAGATTTGCAATTTCCTCTGCGGAATAGGTCTTGTCGCCGTTTTCCATAGCGTGAAGTGCAGAGCCGTAAGCCATAAAACAGGGTGCATTTTCGGGGAATATAGCGTGCTCGTCATCAAGCTTCAAGGTCTCCTTAAATGCCTTTCTAAGTCCCTTTAAGAAGGACAAAGGTCCGCCGAGGAAAAGCACCTTTCCCTCAATAGTACGTCCCTGTGCAAGTCCCGAAACGGTCTGGTCAACGACCGCCTGAAATACGGAGGCGGCAATATCCTCACGCCTTGCGCCCTGATTGAGCAGCGGCTGAATGTCCGATTTTGCGAAAACTCCGCATCTGGACGCAATAGGATAGAGCTTTTCCGATTTAAGAGAAAGCTCGTCCATATCATCGGCGGTAATGCCCAGAAGTGTCGCCATCTGGTCGATAAATGCGCCCGTACCGCCTGCGCAGGAGCCGTTCATTCTCTGCTCAACGCCGCCTGTGATGAAGATAATTTTAGCGTCCTCACCGCCCAGCTCAATAGCCGCATCTGCGTCGGGATAGCACTTGTTTATGGCAACGAACGCCGCATAAACCTCCTGAACAAAGGGCAGTCCTCCCGCATTGGCAAGACCCAGTCCCGCAGAACCAGTAACAGCGGTCTTGAACAGAACATCGGGATATTCCGCAGCAATAGCCCTCACCTGCTCCTCGGCGGTTTCCTTGACCTTTGAGAAATGACGCTGATATTTTGAATAGATGATCTCCCCGTTTTCGTCGGAGATAACGGTCTTGACGGTGGTTGAGCCAACGTCTATGCCAAGTGAATATATTTTACTCATTTTACATTTTCCTTTGTATGTATTCCCCTGAAAAGCATGGTTTTATTCCCCTATCAGCATAAGCATATCCGCAATGCGCATTGCAATTTCCGTAGGTGTACCCTCTGCGGAAATTTCTGCGGCGGAATGCTCCCTGTAAACAGGCACTCTCTCGCTGTAAATGGCTTCCAGCTCCTCTTTAGTGCTTGAAGCGGCAATAGGACGGTTCTTGTCCCCCGAAATGCGCCGATAGCACATCTCGAACGGCAGCGACAGATACACCGCAATGCCGTATTCCGACGCAATATCCGCATTTTTCGGACGAAGCAGCGCACCGCCCCCGCAGGCGATAACACCGCCCGATTGACCAAGCTCACGCATGGCATCGCTTTCCAGCTCTCTGAAATACTTCTCGCCCTTCTCCGCAAATATTTGTGGGATAGTCATTCCCGCCTTCCCTACGATATAGCTGTCCATATCCGTAAATGGCATATTCAGCATAGCGGCAAGCGTCTTTCCGACGGTAGATTTTCCGCAGCCCATAAAGCCGCACAAATAAACAGTTTTCATAAAGCCCTCCTTAAACGGGAGTGTCGTTGATGTACTCGGACAGCTTGTTTTTCAGCTCCTCCTCCATACAGGAGTAGAACATCGCAAACAGCATATCCACCGCACCCAGAATAAACATATTTCTGTTGTTTATTTCCGCCAGCGCAGGCACATTTGTCAGAACGTAGGACTTGTACCATTCCGCACTGTACGGCGGCACGGGCTTGCCCTTTTTCACGAGATATTTCGTTTCAAGAAATGTTTCCTTGATGAAATCATTGTAATTCGCCGCACCCTTTGCGATTATGGCGGAGTACAGCTGATATATCTGGTCATCAGTCATACTGTCCCCGTTTATCTTGACGATTTTCAGCATGGGCACTCTTACCGCAAAGCTGAAAACCATCAGGGACAATATCCTGTTATATTCGGGACCCGACATTGCAGCGCAGGTACGGTCATTTATGCGCAAACCCAGCGTTTGCAGACTGTCCCCATCGGTGATATTGTTCAGCACCACCTTCAGACAGTCCTTGATACTAACGTTATAAAAATCCTCCTCAGTGAGGGAATAGATGTATTTCACCGCATTGTAAAGGCTCACACCCGATTTTATAATAGTGTCCGCAAGACCGTTAATGGCGGTCTTTTCGTTGATAAATCTCATTCAAACCGCCTCCTTACGCATTTTTCTTCGGTCTGCCGACCTGCTTTACGGAACCGTAGGTCTTTTCGGAATATTCGATAAATCCGAGAAGGTCGCTTTCGGGAGCTTCACCGTTCTTGACATTTCGCTTCATATTTGAAAGATACTGCGACCACTCTCTGAAATCCTCCTCAGCCATGGACTTGCCCACCTTCTTGTACAGCGCATTGTACATCTTCTGGCATCGCTTTTCCAGCTCGGGGCTGATAGTCGTGGGCACGGGAGCAGCTTCTTCCTTGCCGATAACAGGCGGAACAAATGGCTTGGGTTCGGGCATCTGAGGCTTCTGTTCAACAGGCTTTTCGGCACTGTACAGCATTTCCGGCTCTATATCCTCCCTGTTCAGAACAGGCGGCGTAAAGGGCTTTATCTCGGGCTCGGGCTTCTTTTCGGGGAACTCTGCGGGAACTATGACCTCACCCTCCGCATTCAGAACAGGCGGCTTGAACGGCTTCGGCTCGTTTTCCGTTCCCACAATTTCCGACTGCCTTATTATCTTCACAGGCTCGGGCTTC
>JAEDOB010000028.1 GCA_016302225.1 Oscillospiraceae bacterium
ATCACTACACTAAGATGTAAAGCGGGGAAAAGAGGGTGGGGTGAAAGGGAAAGAGGAGTGCAGAGGGGAAAACCGTTAGGGGCGGGGGAAAGTCCCCGCTTTGTTGGGTTTTTTCTGTCCCCCGCCCCTATAAGGTTGTCCCCTCTGCGGGGGGTTCACAAACTTACAGAAGTCACAAAGGCGATAGAAGGAAAAAAAGCATTTATACAAGCATTAATCGGCATTTACTTAAAGAACACCCATCTGAAAATAAATTAAGAAAGCTATTGCCAATATACAAAATGCACAATTTTCCTCTGTTTATTTATACGGCTCATAATGAAAATCGTTTTATTTTTCTCTTGAAATATGTTAAAAAATGTTGTATAATATTAGAGAATGGTTATCTATGATAACAAACTATTATCTACGGGAGCTGAAATTACAATGAGATTAGTTACACGTTCCGATTTTGACGGACTTGCCTGCGGTGCACTCCTTAAAGAGGTCGGCATTATCGACAGCTGGAAGTTTGCCCACCCCAAGGACCTTCAGGACGGACTTATTGAAATAACCGAAAATGACTGCCTTGCCAATGTCCCCTATGTTGAGGGCTGCGGACTGTGGTTCGACCACCATTCCAGCGAGCATGAGAGAAATCAGCTGGCAGGCAAGTACAAGGGCGAAAGCCGCATCACCCCCTCCTGCGCACGTATCATCTACGACTATTACGGCGGAAAGGAGCGTTTCTCCCATTTTGACGATATGATGGAGGCTGTTGACAAGGTGGATTCGGGAAATCTCACCAGAGAAGAGATACTCCACCCCGAGGGCTGGATACTTGTGGGCTTCCTCATGGACCCCAGAACAGGTCTGGGACGCTGGAGAAATTTTACAATCTCCAACTATCAGCTGATGGAAAAGCTGATGGAATGCTGCCGCACCATGAACACCGAGGAAATTCTCGCTCTGCCCGATGTCCGCGAGCGTATCGAGGTCTATTACGAGCAGAATGACAAGTTCATCGAAATGGTAAAGGCGCACACTCGTGTTGAAAAGGACGTTATAATCTCCGACCTGAGAGGTGTTGACCCCATTTATTCGGGCAACCGTTTCCTTATTTACAGCCTGTACCCCGAGCAGAACATCTCCGCTTGGATAGTAAACGGCAAGGGCGGTCTGGGCTGCTCCTGCGCTGTCGGTTACAGCATTCTCAACCGCACATCTAACGTAAACGTGGGCAGCCTTATGCTCAAATACGGCGGCGGCGGACACAAGGCTGTGGGCACCTGCCAGTTTACCGACGAGAATATGGACGAACAGCTCCCGAAGCTGCTTGACGAGCTTGTAAACGGCTGATAATGGAGGTTTTTTCGGTATGAAAAGATTTTTTAAAGTGGTACTGTCACTTTTGACCACTTTGGCAATGTGCGTAAGCATCGCAGTTCCCGCAGCGGCGGCAACAAGCGTCAATGCGGCATCTGCGCAGGAGTTCGTTTCGGGAATGGGCACGGGCTGGAATCTGGGAAACGCCTTTGATGCGTCCGACTGCACCTGGCTGTCCGACGAAATGGACTACGAATCCGCATGGAACGGCGCAAAGACCACCAAGGCACTTATCTCCGAGATAAAGAAGATGGGCTACAAGACTGTCAGAATTCCCGTTTCGTGGCATAATCACATCGACTCCAAGATGAACATCAGCAAAAAGTGGATGGCAAGAGTCAAGGAGGTCGTTGACTGGTGCGTTGACGAGGATCTGTACGTCATAATCAATATCCATCACGACATTAACAAGAGCTATTTCTACCCCGACAGCGAGCATTTCGAAAGCTCTCAGAAATACGTTAAGACCATCTGGACTCAGATAGCAAACACCTTCAAAAGCTACGGAAACAAGGTAATTTTCGAGGGTATCAACGAGCCGAGAGCAGTAGGCACCAATCACGAATGGTGGTTCAATGTGAACAACATCTCCACCACCGTTCAGGATTATATCACGACGCTGAACAAGCTCAATCAGACCTTTGTTGACACCGTAAGAGCAACAGGCGGCAACAACAAGAGCCGTTATCTGATGATCTCCGGCTATGACACCTCCTGCGACGGCATTACAAACAAGTATTTCGCAATGCCCACAGATACCGCAAAGGATAAGCTTATCACTACCATTCATATTTACAGCGAAAAGCCCAAGGAATACGAAGCGCTGATGGACAAAGCTTATAACAAGTATGTAAAGAACGGTATCCCCGTTGTTATCGGCGAGTTCGGAACGGTCGCTGCTACCCAAAACAAGGCAGACGTCGAGGGTAAGTTCGTTGCGGCTGCGGCAGAACGGCTCATGCCCTGTATCAGATGGGACAACAACGCCTTCAAGTCCAACGACGGCAAGGAAACCTACGGTCTTATCGACAGAAAGACCGTTACATGGAAGTACAAGGACGCTGCTCAGGCGGCTGTTAAGAACGGCGTTATCAAGGCATCGGGTCAGAGCGTTTCAAAGCCTTCCTCGGGAACAAGCACAGCTTCGTCCTCGGACAAGATGACGCTCACGGCTAAGAAGGTTTCCTCCACAAGCATCAAGCTCAGCTGGAAAGCAGTCAGCGGCGCAGATGCTTACAGAGTTTACCTTTATAACGCAAAAACAAATGCGTATGAAAAGTGCGTTACCTTAAAGGGCGGCACTTCATACACCTTCAAGAACCTGTCCTCGGGTACCTACAAGTACAAGATCGCCCCGCTTTATCTGGAAAACGGTGCGTATAAGAGAGGTACGGTTTCCGACGCAGCGACCGTAAAGCTGTAAAATACGAAATTAGAGCCGCCGTCACCGAGCAATCGGGGCGGCGGCTTTTGTCGGGATATTCCCATAAAAAGGAGAAAATTATGAGCAAAAACGGAAACAGCAGAAAGCCCATTTATTTTGAGAGAAATAATCAGCCCGTAGGCGGAAAGCGTAAGCCCATCAAGGAAAATTCACGCAGCGACGAGATTTTTTTCGATGATCTCGAGGAGGACAAACAGCCGAAATATGAGTTTGAGGAATGGGAAAAGCAGTGCCCCGTCCGCAAAAAATGCTCCGGCTGTCAGCTTTCAAATATGCCCTATAAGCGTCAGCTGGAATTCAAGCAGAGAAAGGTCGGCACGCTGCTGGACAGGTTTGCAAGGGTCTATCCCATAATCGGCATGGACACGCCCTACCATTACCGCACAAAGGTGCAGTCTGCGCTGGCGGTCAACAGCAGCGGGGACATTATCTCGGGCGTTTATCAGTCGTCCACGGGCGGCGTTGTCTACTGCAAAAGCGGCTGTCTGCTGGAGGACAAGCGGGCGGAAAAGATAACCTCGGCGGTCAGAAAGCTCATGAGAAGCTTCAAGGTCCTCCCCTATGACCGTCGGACAGGCAGGGGGACGCTGCGGCATATCCTCATAAAAAAGGGGTTCAAGACGGGTCAGATAATGGTGGTGCTGGTTTCGGCGACGCCTGCGTTCCCCTGCGGAAAAAAGCTTGCCGCCGCTTTAAAGGACGAGTTCAAGGACATTGAAACGGTCATTTTCACCGTAAACAAGACCGACACGGGGCTGCTGGTGACGGGCAGAGAAACCGTCCTTCTCGGCAAGGGCTATATCGAGGACGAGCTTATGGGAAAGCGTTTCCGAATTTCCGCAAAATCCTTCTATCAGGTAAATCCCGTCCAGACGGAAAAGCTGTATGCAAAGGCGATAGAACTTGCAAGGCTTGACAAATCCTCAAAGGTCATCGACGCTTACTGCGGCACGGGAACCATCGGCATTATCGCTTCGGAATTTGCGGGAGAGATCATCGGCTGCGAGCTGAACGAGGACGCCGTTCGGGACGCCGCCTGCAACGCAAAGCAAAACGGCTGCGAAAATGTGCGGTTCTTCTGCGGCGATGCGGGACAGTTTATGCAGGACACGGCAATGAACGGCGGCTTCGTCCCCGATGTGGTGTTCATGGACCCGCCCAGGGCAGGTGCGGACAAGGCGTTCATCTCCGCCCTTTGCGAAATATCCCCGAAAAAGGTAGTCTACATCTCCTGCAATCCCGAAACTATGGCTCGGGACGTTAAGCTTCTCTGTCAGGGCGGATATAAGGCGGAGGGGTTCTATCCGGTGGATATGTTCCCGCATACGCAGCATATTGAAACCGTCGCGCTTCTGACAAAAGTATGAATATAGTTTTGCCGTGTTATATAAAGCTTGCAATTAAAGGAGTTTATTATAATGTATGATCAAGAAAAGAATGAATTTAAAGAAAAGCTAAAAGCTTTTGCCAACACATTAGGAGAATTTATTTCCTTAGATGATGAATGGACGGTTAGAGGATTTATAGACATATTCAAAAATGTATATACCATTTCTTCAGATACCAAAATAATATCAAAAGTGCTGGAATTACATTTGTTCCCTTACTTTTTATCTTTTGCAAATGAAATTAACTACGATATAGAATTAGCTACTTTTCAAAATTGGTATCCTGACCTCACATTTATTTCAAAAGCAGAGCCTAAAATAAAATTCGCTGTTGATTTAAAGACTACATATAGAGATGAGGAACACCCGGGATTTTGTAATGGGTTTACACTTGGGTCACACGGAGAATATTTCGTTGACAGAACAAGCACAAAAAACATTCAATATCCTTATAATGAATATAGCGGGCATTTTTGTCTGGGAATAATTTATTCAAGAAGCGAACTGAACAAAAATGAAGAACTTAGAAAATATACAATTGATGAAGTAAGCGCCATTCCGTCAGTAATAAAAAACTTTATATTTTTTGCCGAAGAAAAATGGAAGATTGCCAGTGATAAAGGCGGCAGCGGCAATACAGCTAATATTGGCAGCATTCAATACATAGATGATATTATTAACGGAAACGGAGTATTTGCAAATGCCGGAGAAGAACTTTTTGATGATTATTGGGCTAACTTCGGAAAAATAGAAATTCCCGATGCAAAAGGTAAACGAAAAAAGCTGTCATCATTTGAGGAATATTTGAAATACAGAGGTTTGCCTTCATCGCTGAATAACCCTAAACGCTCCAAAAGGAAGGAATGATACAATGTCGGATAAAGTATATATCCCCCCACTAAAAATACAAGGAATAAAGACAAAACTAATTCCGCTAATTAAAGAAAATGTAGCTATTAATGCCGATACACTGTGGATAGAACCGTTTATGGGTTCCGGAGTAGTTGGATTTAACATCGCCCCTAAGCAAGCTATTTTTTCTGATATAAATCCACACATCATAAATTTTTATCAGTATATAAAAGAAGGGAAGATAACCTCACATATTGTTCGCAGCTATTTGGAACAGGAGGGTAAAAAATTATCTGAGCTTGATACAGCGTATTATTATGAAGTTAGAGAACGTTTCAATAAAAATAGTGACCCTTTAGACTTTCTGTTTTTAAATCGTTCTTGCTTCAACGGTATGATGCGTTTTAATAAAACTAATGATTTTAATGTTCCTTACGGACATAAACCGCAAAGATTTTCCAAAGCATACATTACAAAAATTGTAAATCAAGTAGCCTACATTGAATATCAAATAAAAAATAATGACTGGAAGTTTATTTGTCAGCCATTTGAAGATACAATAAATATGGCAAATGAAAAAGCTTTTATTTATTGCGACCCTCCATATATCGGAAGGCACGTTGATTATTATGACAGTTGGGACGAAGATTCAGAATTGCTGCTGTATAAAGCATTGAATGAAAGTAACATAAATTTTATGCTTTCTACTTGGGATCATAACAGCTATCGCAAAAACGAGTACATCGAAAAAATATGGGCTTCTTGTCATAAGATAACGCAAAATCACTACTATTTTGTCGGCGCAAAAGAAACAAATAGAAATCCAATGGTCGAAGCCCTGCTCACAAATTATACTCCATTCCAAAATTCTAATCAAATATCAGAGGAAAATGAACAACTAACGTTTTTTTGAACGTCATTTCATTTTTGAGTGACAAAATCAAACAAATAACGAAATAACCCCCACACCGACAAGCCGTTCTGCCTGCCGATGCGGGGGAAAATATTATTCCGCCCTCTTATAGTCCAGCGAAAAATTCTCAAACTCCGCCGTATTGTTTCCGACCGCATACAGACCGATAACAGTCCCCGTAAAGCCGCCGGACACCTCGCTGGTGAGATACTTGGACTGTCCCATTCCGAGGAAGGTGTCGTTCACAAGGAAACGATAGAAAAGGTTGTCCGCCGAAATTTTCAGAGTCACCTTTCCCGAAGAAACAGGCACAGCCGCCTGGATATGCTTGATACCGCCGATATTCAGCCTGAGAATTGCTTCATATCCGCTGTCCGTCCTTCTCAGAGCCACCTCGTAATGCTCGTCCTCGCACATATAAACGGTAACGCCCGCCTCGCCCGTATCGACGGAAACGTCCGAAGAAAGGTCAAAGCAAAAGTCCCTCTGACGAATTCCCACAAAGGTGGGAGAATCGGTGTTGTCAAGGGTAATATCGGTGCCGTGAAGAACTGCCCTGCTGTCCGAAAGGGAATAATTGCCCAAATTCGGGTGACGGATAAAGCACCAATCAATGCTCCAATCGGTGTTTTCAAAGGTGTAATGGGTCTTTTCGGTCTGCGGGAAATCGCCGGGCATTTCATAGCTTTCCGCACAGGTGCCGTCCGTTCCCGCCGTGAACCAGCCGTTTTCGCCGAATTCTGCGGGGATAAGGAAAACCTCCCGTCCCAGATTATGATAGGGCATCCACATATGTATCTGACGGAAACCTAGGCAGAGAATGTGCCAATTGCCGTTATAGTCCTCCACAAGGTCGCCGTGGCCAATTCCCTGAATGATAAAGGGTGCCTTGTTTCGGTTGGTCAGCACGGGGTTTTTCGGGTAATTCTCAAAGGGTCCCCAGACCGACCTTGAACGGGCATAGGTTATCATATGTCCGTACTCCGTGCCGCCCTCCGCCGCCATAAGATAGTAATATTCGCCTATCCTGTAAAGGTGGGGACTTTCCAGATAGCGTCCGCCCGAGCCCTGCCAGATGCACTTGCTCGGGGACAGCTTCTCCCCCGTTTCGATATTTATCTCACACTGAACAACGCCGCCTTTTCCCTCGTCGTCGGTGCCGTTTGACATAAAATATGTCCTGCCGTCCTCGAAATACAAAGACGGGTCAATGCCGTCCTGCGCAACGGTCACAGGCTCCGACCATTCGCCGTAAATGTCGTCGGTGTAAACGTAGAAGTTCTCGTGCGTGGTGTCGTTGGTGGTCACCATGTAAAATCTGCCGTTGTTATAACGGATAGTGGGCGCAAAAACGCCGCCCGAGCTGTTTATCTTGTCAAGCATAACCTGAGTTTTTCTGGTGAGGACGTGACCTATCTGCTTCCAGTTTACAAGGTCATCACTCTCGAAAAGCGGCACTCCGGGGAAATACTGAAATGAGCTGCATACCATATAGTATTTTCCGTTTGCCCTGCATACCGAGGGGTCGGGGTAAAAGCCTTTTAATACGGGGTTTGTGTACTGCATAGGTTATTCTCCTTTTTATTAGCCGATAGCATTTGTGACACTTATCCATTTTTTTGGCGACATAGTAAAAGCATTTGCACCGGCTTCATTTCTAACCCCCTCGAATTCGATGGGTTTAAAATTCGGGTTATTAAGCTGTTCCCAAAGTCCCAAAAATTCAATAGTATCTTTTGCTCTCATCCAATTGGAAATTACAGATGTAGGCTCATCGCTTCTATATCTTGCAATATCGGTAAGCGAAATATAATCCTCCTGCCCGACCGCCGATATTACGGCAATATCGGTATCTTTAGCGTGAATGACGCTTTTTATGTCATTGCTTGACATTTTCGTTTCCCCCTTACCGTATTGTGCCATTGCTATTATTGTACCATTTTCCAACCGCCTTTACAACATACAAACTGCACAAACAATATACGTGTGTTTTATACCAATTCCCGATTATAATGCGGACAAAAAAATACTGATTAATGGGTGTTCCCCCGCTTATAGCAAACCATAAAAAGCCAATTTGTAGGATATATTTTCGGCTATCTGCGGCACTGTGGGCGACTACTGACCATCCCTATAAAAAATAATTTTTTGAAATCTTTGCAAACTAATCGACTAATTTTTGTAGGGGACGGGTTTCTATCCCCGCCATACGCAAGCATTGGTAAAAACGGGACGGGAAACCCGTCCCCTACAATAGCTTATTGATATTTTAGTGATAAATAATTCACTCGTTGAAATACCCTGCCACATTTTCAAAAAGTTCTTGACAACTATGCACAGAAGTGGTATAATAGAATATGTTGTTCGGGGCGTAACTCAGTTTGGTAGAGTGCTTGGTTTGGGACCAAGATGCCGCAGGTTCAAGTCCTGTCGCCCCGACCAGAATTTTTCCGTTCTCCGTTTTAGGATTGCCCCTTTCGGTGAACGGATTTTTTGTATATTTAATTTGGTGTCCCCCGATACATTGCGAAAAAAGGAGCGGTCTTATGGCTTGGACGGAAAAACAGCAGCAGGCTATCGACATACGGAACAAGGGCATAATCGTATCTGCGGCGGCAGGCAGCGGAAAAACCTCCGTGCTGGTGGAAAGGCTTGTCCGTCAGCTGTCAGATGCCTGCGAAAATATCCCCGCAGACCGAATGATAATCGTTACCTTCACAAACGCCGCTGCCGCACAGATGCGCCGCCGCCTGATGAACGAATTCTCCCGTCAGATGGCGGAAAACCCCGAGGATATGCGGCTTGCCGAGCAGTATTCAAAGCTGGAAACTGCCAAAATTTCCACCATAAGCTCCTTCTGCTTTGACCTTATCAGGGAGAATATCGACAGTGCCGAGCTTGCCCCCGATTTCCGCATAATGGACGAAACGGAGCAGGAGCTGACCCTTCGTGCGGCGGTCAACGACGTTTTCGAGAAATGGTACACCGAGCGTCCCGAGGACATAAAGCTGCTAAACGATATGTTCTGCGACTCCGACGATTCCCCGCTGGAGGAGCTGATAACAGGGCTGCTGGAATTTATGAGCGTTCTGCCGTTCCCACAATATACCGCCGACCAAATTTGTAAGATATTCTCCGAAACCGACCCCGACAAAAGCATTTTCGGGCGGGAATATGCGAAGATAGTGTTTGCCGAGCTGGAAAAGGCTGAGCAGGCTGCCGTGTCCGCCAAAAATGCCGCAGACTGCTTTATGAACGTTTCCTCAAAGGCGTATCTGACCCTTTCCGAGGAGATTAACCTTATACTTGCGGCTGCGAGTGAAATGCGGGCGGCTGTTTCCGAGGAAGATTTTTCGTGGGACAGGGTGTTCTCGTCGCCCAATGTAAAGGCTTTGCGGGACTACTCCTTTTCCCGTCTTACCGTAAAGACCAAAAAGGACGATTACAGCGACGATGACGTTGAACGGGTAAAGCTTTATCGTGACAGATACAAGGACTGCCGCAAAAGCTTTTCCGAGCTTATTATTTCCCGTGATGACGCCGCCGACGATCTGGCGGTGCACGGGAAAATAGTGCCGCTTTTGATGGAGCTTTACCGCAATGTGTCCGACTGTCTTTGGCAGAAAAAGCTGGAGAAGGGGGCGGTAAGCTTCTCCGACGGCGAACAGCTGGCTGTCCGTCTGCTGGCTGAAATATCCCCCGAAGGCGAGGTCACACGGACAGACCTTTGCAGGCGTATTTCCGACTATTACAGGATAATTATGATAGACGAATTTCAGGACGTAAACGATGCGCAGAATATGATATTCCGCCTTTTGTCCCACGACGGGACTGCGGAAAGGGCGGGTGACAACATCTTCTGCGTCGGGGACGTCAAGCAGGCTATCTACGGCTTTCGTCTGGCAAATCCGGGAATTTTTACCGAGGTTTTGCACAGCTCCGAGGAATATTCCGACGAGTGCAAGGGGAAGAATGTTTCCGTTTCGCTGAATAAAAACTTCCGAAGCAGCCGTGACGTGGTTGACTTTGTAAACTACATTTTCCGCCGTGCCATGTCCGAGGAGGTGGGCGGCATTGACTATACCGACAATGAAGCGCTCTCCTGCGGTGCGGAATATAACGACCGTCCCAGACTTTCCGAGATAATTATTGCGGAACAGGAAGAAGCTGCCGTTCCCGCAGACAATTCCGACGGAACGGATACCGATGACGAGGAGGATCTTGCGGAAGCCGCTTTGGAAGCCGAAGCCGCCGCCATACGCATTTCCGAGATGATAAAAAACGGTGCGCCCGTGTACGAAAACGGCGCAGACCGTCCCTGCACGCCTAAGGATTTCTGCATACTTCTCAGGGGAAAGGCGGCTGCGGGGTTGTTCTCCGACAGTCTTGCGGCACGGGGGATAAAGTCGGTCAGCGAAAGCTCCCCCGCCTATCTGGATTCCTGGGAAATATCGGTAATGCTCAATCTCCTGAGAGTGCTGGATAATCCGCCGCTGGATATTCCCGTGCTTTCGGTGCTGATGTCGCCTATGTTCGGATTTACGGCGGAGGACATTGCCGAATTGGAAAGCTTTGCAAGGCGTCTAAGCCCGAACGGCGGTCAGTCCCTTTATGTCAAGCTGAACCTTCTGCTGTCCTCCTATCATCGGGCGGGCTGGAAGCTTTTTGCAAAGGCTGAGGATTTCATGCAGACGGTCATTTCCCTGCGGCAGTATATGTCCCGTGCAAGCGTCTGGGAGCTGGTTACCCATATTTACAACAGCACGGCGTTTATGGCGGTCATGCAGGCAAGCGGAAACGGTCGGCAGAAATGCGCAAATCTCCGCCTGCTGACTGAGTACATAAAGAATTACGAAGCGTCCTCGGGGGGCGGTCTGAACGGCTTTCTGAGATACATCGACAATCTGAAATCCCATAAAAAGGATCTGACCTCCGCTGCCACGGTTTCGGCTTCGGCGGACGCTGTGCAGATATTTACCATACACAAGTCAAAGGGGCTGGAGTTCCCCTTTGTGTTCCTGTGCAGGGGCTTTAAGGGATTTAACAAGCAGGATTTACAGAAACAGACGCTTTTTGACAGGCAGCTGGGTGTTGCATTCCGTATCAGGCGGCGGGACACACGGCAAAAGTATCAGACCGTCCCCTTTGCCGTGCTGAAAAAGCGTAAGGAACGGGAGCTGGTCAGCGAGGAAATGCGGCTTTTGTACGTTGCCCTCACCCGTGCCAAAGAGCAGCTGTTTATTACCGTTCCCGATGGGGACAAGCTTGCAAATCTGCTGGAAAAGTGCGATGAATACGCCGTTTCGGGATATTCCGACGCAAGATCCGCAGGCTGCTTTATGGACTGGATATTTGGCGCACTGTCAACTCACGGCGATTTTAAGGCGATAAACGGCGGCACGGTCGATCCGACGCTTTTCAAGGTATGTAAAATCAAATGCGGAAAGCCCGAGGAGAGTATTTCCGAACAGCTTGCCGAGGAAAAGCCCGACAAGGCTATCGTCGAAAATATCAAAAGGCTGTGCGGCTTCGGATATGACCGTGCGCAGTCGGAGCTGGCTGCAAAGCTGACTGTTACCGAGATAGCCAAAAGCGAGCAGGCGGTCACTCTGTCGGAGAACATCTTCCGTCTGCCGGACAGTCCCGCGAAAATATCCGCCGCAGAGCGTGGCACGGCACATCACACCTTTATGCAGTATGCGGACTTTGAGCTGGCTGGACGGGATATTGAAGCGGCGATACTGTCTGTCTGCGACATGGGCTTCATCTCCGAAGCGGAGGCGGACGCTCTTGACAGGCGGCGGCTGAATGCGTTCTTTTCTTCCGATCTGTATTCACGGCTGAAAAATTCACAGAAAATTATGCGGGAAAAGAAGTTTTTAGTGAAAATTTCCGATTTATCTCTTGACGATGAGCTGGGAAAAGTGTATAATCAAACTAACGGAATGTTACAGGGTATCGCCGATGCGCTCTTTTTCGAGGAGGACGGCGTTGTGCTCATTGACTACAAGACCGACAGGGGCGTTACGGAAGAGGTTCTGGCGGACAGGTACGGTATGCAGCTGCGGCTTTACTCGGCGGCTCTCGGTTTGATACTTGGAACGCCCGTTAAAGAAGCGTATATTTACTCGTTCGGTTTGTCTAAGGCGATATTGATAAATAATGGGTAATTCCCCAACCAAATACATAAATAAACAAAACGGAGGTAATCATTATGGATCAGAGAAGAAATTCTGCACCGTCAAGAGGACGCCAGCCGTCGCTTATCAGCCCCACTGTGGTAGGCTCGCTTATTTTGGGCATCTGCATTATTATTGCATCGTCCAACATTGCAGGGAAAATAACCAAGCTGAATGCCACCATTGAAAATACACAGTTTGCGTCCACCATGAAGGTGCCCGAGAATATAAGCGTGTCCGCCACCGCTCAGAGGACATATCTCACCGACACAGAAGCGGCGCAGTATCTCAATCTGTCCGATTCCACCGAGGTGGTCAGCCTTATCAAAAAGGGCGAGATAACCGAATATATCCAGAACAGCAAGGGCGGCTACTCCATCTCCAAGGAGGCTCTTGACGATTGGTTCTATGAGCAAGTAAATAAGAATTCGGAACCCAATACTAATGAATGATGAATGTTTAGTGTTGAGAGTTGAATTTTGAGTAAACTTTGGACATGTAGTCGTTTTTGTTTCCGAATTAATTCAAACAAATATGCTTATGTAGGGGCGACCATTGGACGCCCGCAGTACCGATGAAAAGCGAAAATTGCAGTGTATCTGCGGGACGGGAAACCCGTCCCCTACAAAAATTCGTCGGAAATTGATTTCCGTGAAACACTGAAAAAAAGTTCTTGACATTTTCGGAGAGATATAGTATAATAATTAAGCGGCAGTTTTTTCTTCCGCTTGATTTGCTGGAATAGCTCAGTCGGTAGAGCAGCGCATTCGTAATGCGCAGGTCGCGTGTTCAAGTCACGTTTCCAGCTCCACGTAAAATAGGCGTCTGACAGTGGTCGGACGCCTTTTTGTTTTGCCGATGGCAATCCATAAATAACGTTATTGTAGGGGCGGGGTTTCCCCGCCCGCAGGTTACAAAAGTTCTA
>JAEDOB010000029.1 GCA_016302225.1 Oscillospiraceae bacterium
TAGCGGCTGTTCCGCTGCTTATCAATGATGGATTGTTTGCGGCGGCAATGGCTGTGGGCGGTGCGCTGCTTTCGGCTGGATTTGCAATTGCTCTGGGACTTCTTGTTAAGCAGATAATCAAAAAGGGTATCCCCGCACTTGGCGGCTGGATAGGCAACACATACAAAAAGATCCGTGAATTCTTTGAACGGAGGGACAGATTTCAATGAAATATGAGGAAAAAGAGCAGGAACAGTATGCCGATATGCAGGTTGGCGATTTTCAGTATGCCGCAGTTCGTGATGATAAGGCACCGCCCGCCCGTCCCGCAAGAAAAAAGAAAAGTCCCCTTATGGTGGCGGGCTGTTTGGTAGTTGCGGGGGCTGCAATTATGGCTGTCGGAATTGCGGGTGCGGGTTCTTCACGTTATTCCGCAGATACGGCTGAGATTATGGAAACCACTTTTGTTGCCATGGAATACGATCCATCGGGCAATGCGGAGATAATCGATATGAACGGCATCGCAGGCGTAAATATCGTCTGCAATGCGGGAGAGGTGCAAATAGTATCGGGGGATTCGTTCAGCGTTGAAAATACCTCCAATGTTTTGCTATACAGCAGAAGCGTCACAGACGGGATTATGAGCATTGAATACGGTGTTGATCTCGATTCCGAATTAAGTGCATTTCAAACTGACGGCGGAATGTTATATATAACCGTCCCGCAGATGATAGTTGATAATTTTGATGTTACCGTTAATCTGGGAAGTGCTTCGGTGTCCGACCTAAGCTGCGGAACTGTCAAGCTGAATTTGAACGCAGGTGAGCTTTCGGTCTACAATCTGAAGGCGGACAATGCGTCGGTCAAGGTTAGTGCGGGTAATGCTCATCTTGACGGCTGCACTGCGGAAGGCTTTACCTCTGAGATCGCAGCGGGAGATATGAACATAAACGATCTTCTTTCGGCTAATCTGTCGGTAAGCTCCACAGGCGGAAACTGCGAAATGAGCAATGTAAATGCAGATACGGTCAATATCGGCTGCAAGGCGGGCGATATTTCGTACAGCGGGGCTATCGAATCGGGTGCGGATATCAACGTAAGTATGGGAAATGTTGAGTTAAATCTCAACCGTTCTCCCAGTGAGTACAGCATTAAGGAAAGCAGTTCCAAAATGTCCGATATAACGGTCAACGGAGAGGACTTATCGGATTTTGTCAGGGAAAATCCCAATGGTTCGATACCTATCACCATTTCGGCAAATATGTCGGACGTTGATATAAACGGATAAAAATTCGGCGGCAGTTTTACGCAACTGCCGCCGCTCTCATTTTATTTCGGAAACATACAAAGTGTTATCCCTAACGGTAAAGCTTACCGAATATTCCGCAAAATCGAAGGTGTAGACACGTTCGGGAGAGTTCTGATACTGCGGACGTGGGTCCTGTGCCAACACCTCAATAAGTCCGTTTCTCAGCTCGGGACGGACTTTTTCCAGCAGTTCGGGCGGAAAATCTACGTCAAGGACGCCTTCCTTCTGCTGCAAGGCAAATCCGCCCCTTGCTTCGGGGTGAGAGTCGGTGTAGGGGAGATAGGGCTTGATGTCGAAAATGGGCGTTCCGTTCAGCATATCCGCCCCCGAAACGTACAAAACAGGCGCTTCTGGACAGTCAAAGTCGATTTTCAGCAGCCTTACGGAGGACAATCCCATTGAGTTCGGGCGAAACGGCGAACGTGTGGCAAACACGCCCATTCGCTTATTTCCGCCTAGCCGAGGGGGACGGACAGTAGGCGACCAATCCTCCCTGACCGCTTCTGAAAACTGCCAGATTATCCAGATATGCGAAAATTCCTCCAGCCCCCGAAACGCTTCGGGGACACGGTATTCCTTCTCGAAAACTATCCTCGAAACAAGGCTTTCCACAAGTCCGCTCTGACGGGGAATCCCGAATTTTTCGGTGAAATCGCTTTCTATATGGGCGATTATTTTCGTTTCGGGCATGGTTATTCGCCTTTCAAAAGGCTAAGAATTTCGGCGGCATTGGTGTCGGGCTTGACCTTGGGCATTGTTTTTTCTATCATGCCGTTTTCGTCGATGATATAGGTTGTGCGGACAACGCCCATGGACACCTTTCCGTAAAGCTTCTTCTCCTGCCAAACGTCATAAGCCTTGATAGCCTGCAATTCGGGGTCTGACAGCAGGATAAAGGGCAGACCGTGCTTCTCCGCAAACTTTCTGTGGGACTCGGCACTGTCCTTGCTTATGCCGATAACGGTCACGTCCAGCTTTTTGAAATCCTCATAAGCCGCCGCAAATGCGCACGCCTGACGGGTGCAGCCGGGGGTGTTGTCCTTGGGATAGAAGTAGAGAACGACCTTTTTGCCCGAAAAATCGGACAGGGAAACGGGGTTTCCCTCCTTGTCGTTCAAAGTGAAATCGGGTGCTTTTGTGTTTGGTTCAAGCATTTTTATCTTCCTTTCGCTCAATTTTATGGAACTGCCGTCCGCCTTTTGGCAGGCTGTCTGCCATATTTCGGATAGCCTTTTCCGCCATTTTTATTTCTTCGTATAATTCCGCTGCGGACATTCGGAATGCGCCGCTGCCCAGAATTATCATTTGCTCTGCGCCGTCAGAGGTGGCAACTCGGACACGGCAGTTTTTCGCCAGCTGATGGGTGGTTTTCTCAATATACATATCGGCGGTTTCAGCCTCTTTTGTGTAGACCACGCTTATTCCCGATGCGTCCTCAACGCTGCCCGTGTTTCCCTTTAGCTTGTATGCGTCAAATACCAGAATCACGTTGTTTTGCTTGTATCCTCGGTAATTTGCAAGGGCATTTATGAGCATACTTCGGGCAAGGTCAAGGTTGTCTGCGGCTATCTTTTTCAGCTCGTCCCATGCAAAAATTATGTTATAGCCGTCTACCAGAAGATACTCGGGACCTGTTGGCATGGGAGATGCTTTCGGCTGCTTCGGCGTGACGGCTTTTTCCGTTTTCATTGCATATCGGGGATTTCTGTCTATTTTGCCGTAGGTGCGCTCGAAAATTTCCATTAACTCCTTGTCGTCCGCAGGCTTTCCGCTGTAAGAGGGACGGCGTTCACGGACGGTTTCTTCCTCTTTTTGCGGTTTCAGCGCACTTTCAAGGTGCATATGCTGCGGGACTTCGTTCCATTTCACGTTAAATCCCGCACCGTGGGAACAGAAGATGCTGTCAGCGGAATTATCAAGGTCGCCGTCGCAGTCATAGCCTATTTCCGAGATGATTTCATCGCTGTTATGACAGGGGAAATATCCCTTATATTCGCAGGAGATACGCCCTTTTCCACGTGAATAGCCCGTTACCTCCGACTGATAATCCATTATCTCCGAAACGGGCGCAGATCCCTTGATGACGGCGTTTTCCTCAATAATTTCGGGAGATGAAAACTCTGCGGACATATTCTGCAGATCGTTCAGCGCACGTCCCGCACATTCCTTCGGTATTTCCAAGGTGAAATCGTACCACGGTTCAAGCAGGACACTTTGCGCACTTCTGAGACCCTGACGGACAGCACGATAGGTCGCCTGACGGAAATCGCCGCCCTCGGTGTGTTTCAGATGCGCCCGTCCCGAAGCAAGGGTTATCTTCATATCGGTTATGGGCGAACCTGTGAGGACGCCGAGATGCGTTTTTTCTTCAAGGTGGGTGAGGATAAGCCGCTGCCAGTTTTTGTCGAGAATTTCTTCACGGCAGTTGGTTTCAAAGCGCAGCCCGCTGTTCGGTTCGCCCTCAGACAGGATAAGATGCACCTCCGCATAATGCCGCAAAGGTTCGTAATGTCCCACGCCCTCGGCAATTCCCGAAATTGTTTCCTTGTACGCAATGCTGCCCCGTCCGAACTCTACGCTATATCCGAAACGCTCGGCAATGACGTTTTTCAGAACCTCCAGCTGAATCTCGCCCATAAGCCGCAGATGAATTTCGTTCAGCTTTTCATTCAGGGAAATGTGCAGCTGCGGGTCCTCGTCCTCCAGCTTCCGCAGTTGGATAAGTGCGGTATTTACGCTGATTTCGGGAGGAAGTATGACCTTGTAGGATAGAACGGGTTCCAGAGCAGGTCGGGCGGAATTTTTCTCAAATCCCAGACCGTCACCCGCATTAGTTTCGGAAAGTCCAGCCGCAGCGCAGACCGTTCCCGCAAAAACTTCGGGAACAGTCGTGTACTTTGTGCCCGAATAGATACGCAGCTGATTGACCTTTTCGCCGCTTTCAAGGGCAGTCTTGACCTTTAGACTGCCGCCTGTGATTTTCAGATGTGTAAGCCTGTTACCCTGTTCGTCCTCGGTTATCTTAAAGACCTTTGCACCGAATTTGTCGGGACGTTCGGGTTCGGGAAGATACCTATCAATGCCCTCCATAAGCTCGGCAACGCCTTGCTGCTTTAATGCCGAACCGAAATAGCAGGGGAACAGCCGTCTTTCCGCAACGGCAGACTGTATCTGTTCATCGGTGACAGTGCCGTTTTCAAGAAAGCTGTTCATCATATCCTCGCCGCAAAGTGCAAGCTCGTCAAACAGTTCATCGGGTTCACGGCGGGGGTCCATATCAACGCAGTTCCCGTCCAGACGGGTTTTCAGCTCATTCAGCAGACTTTGCCGTTCAAGGTGGGAAATGTCCATCTTATTTACGAAAATGAACACGGGGATATGGTATCTCGACAGCAGCCGCCAGAGCGTTTCCGTGTGGTTCTGAACGCCGTCCGTTCCGCTTATGACCAGAACGGCGCAGTCAAGGACGCTGAGCGCACGTTCCGTTTCGGCAGAAAAATCAACGTGTCCCGGAGTGTCAAGAAGGGTATATTCGCCGTTCCCGAAATGTGCGACAGCCTGTTTAGAGAAGATGGTTATCCCACGTTTTTTCTCTATTTCAAAGGTGTCAAGAAAGGTGTTTCCCTTATCGACCCGACCGAGAGAGCGTATTTCTCCGCTTTGGTAGAGTATAGCTTCGGAAAGCGTGGTTTTTCCCGCATCGACATGGGCGGTCATTCCAATGGTAATTCGTTTCATGGTATCTTCCTTATTTGAAAAACCTCCGCAGATTATTTTTACGGTCTGCGGAGGTCGGATCATTCAACGATAGAGTAAAGATTTGTGTCGCTGCCGCTTATTTCCTTGCCCTTTATCTCAAAAAGCTCGGAAACGGTGACAAACTGATAGCCCTCCTCCAGAAGCGGGGGAATTATCTTGTCCAGCGCCGTGACGGTCTGCAAATTGCCCTGAGCGTCGTGCAGCAGGATAATTGCGCCGTCCTTTGCCTGTTCCAGCGTTTTCTTTGCACGTTCATCGGCGGTGACCTTAGCGTCCCAGTCGTTGCAGCCAAAGCCTGCGATAAACGGCATATCTATGTTTTCATACATAGTTTCGTTTACGGCAATGTAGGGCGGACGGAAGAACTTTGTCGGTTCTCCCGTGATTTCCACTACCTTGTCGGAAACAAAATCAACCTCCGACTTTATCTCCTCTGCGGTCATACTGTTCATATATCCGTGAGTTTTGGAATGGTTGTTTATCTCGCAGCCCATATCGTAAGCACGCTTGACAATTTCCGCACTTTCATCGTTGATATTATTGCCCACAAGGAAGAAGGACGCACGGACGCCGTATTTCTCCAGCTTGTCCAGCACCATTTTCGTTGTGGACGTGTTGGGACCGTCATCAAAGGTAAGAGCGATAACAGGCTTGCTTGGGTCGACCTCATAGTCAAGCTTCTTTACGGTGGATTCGGTGGAGGTCGTTTCTGCGGCAGTCGTCGCCTGAGTTGTTTCAGCGGGCTTTTCGGAATTTCCGCAGCCTGCCGATATTGTCATTGAAATAGCCATAATAAGCGCAAGTATGCTCCTTTTCATTTCAGATTACCAACCCATTACAGATTTTATTTCGGCAGCAAGAGCCTCGGACGCCTTGTCGTGAGTTGCGGCGGTGGGGTGCCAGTCGGCGGCATATCCGAGAGAACCGTCCTGAGCGTCAAACATAAAGGTATGTATCTTCTTGTCGCCTGTTGCATCGGTGTAAAGCTTTACTGCGTCCTCAACGCCGGGGAAAAGGCGCTGTCCCATAATTCCCAAAGTGCAGAAAATTTCGGCATCGGGGTTCTTTTCTCTTATGACCTTGAGGAATTCTGCATAGGTTTCCGAGTATTCCTTCTGCTTTTCGGCATTTCCCTGGACATAGCTGTCGTCATTTGTTCCGAGATTTACAACGACCACCTCGGGGACAAATTTGCTGAAATCCCATTCAAGCGATGAAGGGGGAGTCATGCTTGCAAATTTCTGATATGAGAAGCCCAGCTTGGTGTAATACTGAGGAATGGTCTGATTGGGGACCTTGTTATTGGGATTTGCAGTCCAGCCCGAAATAATTCCGTAGCCGCTGATGGAAACCATGCTGTAATCAGCGTCCAGAGCCTGAGCGGTCTTGTAAGCATATGCCTTAGTAACGTCTTCGGTGGAGGTGTGGAAGGGGTGCTCGGCAACCTCGTCATCAACGCCGTAGCCGCAGGTGATGGAGTCACCGACAAATTCGATCTTGTGTGATCTCTCGGCAGCGGGGACAATGGTTTCATCGGGCTGAATTTCAATGGGCTTTATACCAAAGGTTGACATTGCCGTTTCGGAAAGCTTTACTATTTTAACATTGACTGTCTTTGCCTCGTCGCTTTCAAATACAGTATAATTTTCCTCGGGCTTGTCTATCATATCATCAATGACACGTTCTCCGTCAACGTAGATGGCAACTCTTGCGCAGTTTTCACCGTCCTTGGGCAGAAGAGAGGAGCCGTCACCCTTTAAGGTGATGTCAAGCTTTTTGCCTGTATAGTCAAAATCTGCACCCGTGCCCGAAAAGGCAAGCCAAAGGGTTTCGTCTATAAGCTGAGTGCGTCCCAGCTGCTTTACGTTTGATGAATCTGCGATGATCTTTCTCATTCCGTTTACCTCCGTAACAATTGATGTTTCCGTTTCCTCCGCAGGGGCGGGGGAGTCTGAGCCGCAGCCGCAGAGAAGCGGCAGAACGCAGAAGAGTGCAGCAGTGCGGCATATATGCTTGAATGTTTTCTTCATGCTATCCCTCCAAAGTCGTTTACGCTAACAGCAAATCATGTAAAATCATAGTAAGCGACAAAAATAATATTACTTTGAGCGTAATTTGAGTTAGGTATATATTTCTACCCGCCTTCGGCGGGTAGAAATATATATGACGTTTACTACATTATACCATACTTGTGCGTAAAAAGCAATGATTTTCTTGTATTTCAGACAGCAAACTGACTGTTATAAAGATTTGCATAGAAACCATTGAGTTCAAGCAGCTCCTCATGTCGTCCCTGTTCGATGATATGACCGTCCTTCATCACAAGGATAACGTCCGCTTCACGGATAGTGGACAGCCTGTGTGCAACGATAAAGCTTGTTCTGCCCTTCATCATTCGGGCAAATGCTTCCTGAATTTTCAGCTCGGTTCTTGTGTCGATGGAAGATGTAGCTTCGTCAAGGATAAGCATAGGCGGCAGGCAGAGCATTACTCTTGCAATGCAGAGAAGCTGTTTTTGTCCCTGTGAAAGACTTCCGCCGTCCTCCCCTATAATCGTGTTATAGCCGTCGGGCAGACGCTTGATAAAGCTGTGTGCGTGGGACGCCTTTGCTGCGGCGATGACCTCCTCGTCCGTGGCGTCGGGCTTGCCCATGGTGATATTGTCCCTGACAGTTCCCGATTTCAGCCATGTTTCCTGTAAAACCATTCCATAGCTGATGCGAAGGCTGTTTCGGGTAACATCTCGGATATCCTCGCCCTCGACCTTGACAGCACCGCTGTTTACATCGTAAAATCTCATAAGCAGATTGATAATGGTAGTCTTTCCGCAGCCTGTGGGACCCACGATAGCAATTCTCTGACCGGGTTTAACGTTCAGACTCAGATTTTTGATAAGCTCACGTTCGGGTGTATAGGAGAAATCCACGTTTTCGAGGGATACGGAGCCTTTGACATTTTCCAGAACGGCAGCGTTTTCCGCATCGGGTATCTGCGGCTGTTCTTCGATAAGCTCAAACAGTCTTGAAGCGCAGGCAAGGGCGTTCTGCAATTCGGTAACAACGCCCGAGATCTCGTTGAACGGCTTTGTGTATTGATTTGCATACGACAGGAAACAGGAAAGCTGTCCGACTGTAAAGGGATTGACCGTTCCTGCGGTGGCAATGCAGGCAACAGCACCCGCTGCGGCAACTCCTGCGTAAACCATACTGTTTACAAAACGGGTGGCGGGGTTTGTGATGGAAGAATAAAATGTGGCTTGCAGGGAGCAGTCTGCCAGTCGGTCGTTTATCTCGTCGAATTTTTCGAGAGCCTCCGATTCGTGAGAAAACGCCTGAACGACCTTCTGATTGCCGATCATTTCATCAATGAATGCGGTCTGTTCGCCCCTTGTTTCCGACTGCAATCGGAACATTTTATAGGTACGTCCCGCAATGAATTTTGCGATAAACAGGGAAAGGGGAGTGAGCACGACTACCACCAGCGCAATTTTCCAGTTGATGGTAAGCATAAAAAGCAGCGTTCCCAGAATGGTCACAACGCCTGTGAAAAGCTGCGTAAAGCCCATAAGCAAACCGTCTGCGAACTGATCCGCATCTGCGATAACACGGTTGACAATACCGCCTGCGGGGTGAGAATCAACATAGCTGAGGGGCAGAATTTCGATTTTTCGGAAGGCTTCATCACGAATATCACGGACAATATGATAGGTAATGCGGTTGTTGACGGTGTTCATCAGCCACTGGATAAGTGCGGCTGCAACAGCAACAATGGCAATTTGCGGAAGAAGGACGGAAAGTCCCTCAAAATCAACATTTCCCTTGTCAATGATAAGGTCAATTGCCCGTCCTATCAAAATGGGGACATAAAGGCTGCAAATAACGGTGGCAGCCGCCATAATAATCGACAGCAGCATCAAAATTCGGTAATTTTTGATATATCCGAAAACCTTTTTAAGGGCGGCTTTCTGAACACCCTGAGTTTTCTTTTCCGACATTCAGACCGCCTCCTTTTTGAACTGTGAGCTGTGAATTTCCTTGTAAATTTCGCAGGTTTCCAGAAGTTCGTCGTGAGTGCCGATACCGACGATTTCGCCGTCGTCCAGCACGATTATTTTGTCTGCGTGGCGAATGGACGATGTTCTCTGCGATACGATAAACACGGCGGGGGAGTAGTCCATGGAACGGAGTGCTTTCCTGAGTGCGGCATCGGTGGCAAAGTCAAGAGCGGAGGCACTGTCGTCCAGAATGAGTATCTCGGGCTTTTTCACAAGTGCCCTTGCAATGGTGAAACGCTGCCGCTGACCGCCTGAGAGGTTCTTTCCGCCCTGTTCAATCATAAAGTCAAGACCGCCCTTGCTGTCGGCGACTGCCTTTGCCTGTGCGGTTTCCAGTGCGGAGAAAATCTCGCTGTCGGTGGCGTCGGTCTTGCCCCACTGCATATTTTCACGGATAGTTCCCTTGAAAAGTACGGCTTTCTGGGGGACAATGCCTATCTTGTTACGGAGGTCGTCAATTGTAAAGTCTTTGACATTTACACCATTTACCAGCACTTCGCCCTCGGCGGCATCGTAAAATCTCGGTATCATATTGACAAGGGAGGATTTTCCCGAGCCTGTTCCGCCGATAATGCCGACGGTTTCGCCTTTTTTCACGGTAAAGTTCATATCCGTAAGTGCGTTTGCGCCCGCATTTGCGTATTTTAGAGAAGCATGACGGAATTCAACGGCATATTCGCCGCTGCCGTTTTCCGAATTTCCGTTTACAAGGCTTGATTTAATCTCGAAAACGGACTGAATTCTGTTTCCGCAGGCAACGCTTTTTGTGATGTTGATAATAAGGTTTGCCAGCTTGATAAGCTCAACAAGTATCTGTGACATAAGGTTATACAGCGCAACCACCGTTCCCTGAGTGAGAATTCCCGTTTCGACACGTACGGCACCCGTATAGATAAGCCAAATAATTGCAAGGTTTATGATAATATAGGTGAGTGGGTTCATCAGGGCGGAGATGCGTCCCACAAACTTCTGAATTTTGGTAAGCTCTTCATTTCTGCTTTCAAACTCGGCGATCTCCTCATTTTCCTTGCAGAATGCTCTGATAACACGAATTCCCGTAAGATTTTCACGTGTAATGCTCACGACCTTGTCAAGCTTTTGCTGCACCTTTTTATATAAAGGTATACACCATAACATTATTCCGAACACTACAACCGACAGTGCGGGGATAGCTGCCGCAAAGATAAGTGCAGAGTCAAAGTCCAGCGTAAACGCCATTATCATTGCGCCGAATACTACAAAGGGTGAACGCAGCAGCAGACGGAGCGTAAGATTTATTCCAGACTGAACCTGGTTCATATCGCTGGTCATTCGGGTGATAAGTGTGGAGGTGCCGAGGGTGTCTATTTCGGAGTATGACAGGGACTGAATATGCTTGAAAAGGTCATGCTTTACGTCCCTTGCAAATCCTACGGCTGCCTTTGCGGAGAAATACTGCGCCGTTATGGAAAATGCCAGCCCCACAATGCCGATAATTACCAGCAGCAGGCACATTTTGGCAATATAGCCTTTATCTCCAGTAGCAACGCCGTTGTCGATAATTGCAGCAATGACCAGCGGCACAAACAGTTCAAGAACTGCCTCAAAGCATTTGAAAAGCGGTCCCAGAATACTCTCCTTTGTATATGCTTTTAGATAAGCAAGAAGTTTCTTCAAATTATCCTCTCCTTCTGAGTTATCATAACTAATATAGTATACCACCTTATTATCATAACACTATTTAGAATAATGGAATTTTTTCTTAATTTATCCAATCAACTGTCGGATATAGAACGTCGGATATAGAAAAATATCCTCCGGCGGTATACTTTGTAAAAAATGTTGGAAAAACTGTTGACATTTGATTGAAAGTGATGTATAATCTTGAATAAGAAAAGGCGAATGTGCGTAATGACTGCAAGGTAAATAGCTTTACAGGACTTAATAAGCTGAATGTTTCGGTATATTTGGAAACATTTGATGTAAAGCTGTGTACTTTACAGTGCGGTTTTAGCCTGTTGGTCTTGTCTATGACAGGAAAATATTATCAGAAAGGAAGAACCATATTATGGAAAAAAGATCCATCGGTACCAGAATATTTAATGTGGTGCTGGCAGTGCTTCTTGTGTTCTTGGCTGTGCCCTTTGGTACGGTGCAGAGCTCGGCGGCTGATGCAATAGCTTTTGAAGTTATCGAATTTACCATTGATGGTGTTAATGCAGGCTCGGTTACTTCAATAAGCGGCGGAGAACAGGTCGTGCTCAGCTTCAAAGGTACTGTTGATAATGCGGCACTGACGGCAGGTCAGCTGAATTTCTCATGTCCGCTTGGTCAGACTAATGTTCAGCTTGATTCAAGCGGGGACGTGGCACTCAACGATGAAGACGGCGTGTTCCTCGGAACAATTTCCATCACAGACGGAACCGTTAATCTCAAGCTTGACCCCGGTTATGTCAGCAGACACAGCAACATCTCATTCAAGGGTGAGTCTAAGGGTAAGGTCACAGTTGTAAAGACAGGCGATCCCAACCAGAAGGCAAATGTAGGCTTTGCGAATGTGACGGGTGCGCTTGTACAGAACATTCCCGTTGAAACTGTCAGCGACCTGGACGTTCATAAGTGGGCAAACGGAAATGTTTACCTTGAAGGCGGAAAGTATTATCAGAAGTATACCATTAAGGTGACAGCAAAGGGAGATGTTCCCATAACCAATATCCATATTGAGGACATTGCCACCGGTCTTGGTGATATTACGGGTGCATCATTCCCTGTGGATATTGCTTCGCTTGCAGCGGGTGAGGAGAGAACCATTGAGTATACTCAGGAGATACCCAAATCATCTATTACTGCGGGCACAGGCTCCAACAAGGCAAAGGTCACCTTCAATAAGAATGGTGTTCCCGACGAAAAGACCACGCCTGAGGTAAAGTATAATTACAATACAAATGCAAGCATCGGAAAAAGCGGTACTGCCGATAATACAACAGGTAAGATCACCTGGAAGGTACAGGTGCGCCACAGCTTTTTCACAGGTGACAAGACTCAGGATAAGGCTTTGCTGAGCGGAGATACCTTTACCGATACTCTCGGTGCGGGTCAAGCCTATGATGGCGGCATTTTTGCGGGCGGGGCAGCGGTTTCCGCAGATACATTTATTGACAATGCAACATATGTAAACGATTGGTGTCCGTATTATGAATACCAATACACAACTACATTTACACCTTCGTCATCTGCTGCCAAGAAGTATTACAAAAACTCTGTAAAGGGTACAATTGAAGGCAAGCAAGTTCAGACAGGTGATATATCCGTAGAGGTCGTTGGTGTTCCTACTTCTGTTACTAAGGAAGCGGTCGGAAAGGTCAGCTCCGACGGATATATGCAGTGGAAGGTCACCTATGAGGTCAAGACACCGCTGTATTCTCTGGAATTCCAAGATTTTATTGGTAACAAGCATAAACCCGTAGTTGACGATTCGGCATATCCGATAATCGTTAAGATAAACGACATCGAAACTTCCGATTACACTAAAGACTATTATCTTGTCGATTGGACCAGGCTGAATATCAAGCTGAATAATGCAGGTTCACTTGCTGTCGGCGATAAGGTTGAACTTACATTTTTCACTAAGGCAAATGATTTTACAGGTGCAGCCGAAACCTATTCGAACAACGTTTCCGCTGTTTTCAAGGAAACTGCGGACGGCGATACTGTAACTGTAAGTGACAATGCAGAGCATTCCGTTGATGTTATTGACGGTATTGCAGACAAGAAGAGTGACGGCAGTCTGGGAAGAATGCCTAAGTCAAAGTGGACTATCGTTCTGAACGGAAGTGAGCTTTCTTCCGCAGCGGTCGGTCAGGTCATAGAGATAAGCGACAGAATGGTTGCTTCAAACAAGTGGGCAGGCTCTGTTTCGGATATAAATTCATGGACTGCTGCTGACAAGCTTGACCTTGGCGCAACGATCACTGACGCAGCTCTTT
>JAEDOB010000286.1 GCA_016302225.1 Oscillospiraceae bacterium
TGAACTATTTTATTTTGAAGGAGATGAAAGCTTGACACAGGAAGAAATTTTCATAATGTTCCGAAATATAGCGGAAATTTACGAAGAAAACTGCGAACCTATTTGCAGAGAATATAACATTCCCCATATTTCCCTGGAAATACTTAGCTTTCTGTCGGAATTTCCCGAGCATTTTACCGCAAAAGACATAAGCTCCATCAAAAAGATAAAGCCAAGTCTTGTTTCCCTTCACGTTGAAAAGCTGGTAAAAAACGGCTATCTTGTCAGAGAATCGGTAAACGGTGACAGGCGAAAGGTAAAGCTTGTCTGCACCGAAAAGGCAAAGGCGGTCGCCGCTGCCTGCAGAGATGTCAGGAACAGATGCTGTAAACTTATGACCGACGGAATTTCGGACGAAGAAATGAAGCAGCTTGATGACTGCTTGTCAAAAATATCCAAGAATGCAGAAAAACTCAAAGCAAAGCTCAAGGGAGGAAAAAATTATGCTTGAACTGCGTGACATTGTAAAGGAATATCCGTCGGGAGAGGACAAGGTCGTTGCTCTGAAAGGTATAAATATCAAATTCAGGCATTCCGAATTTGTGTCCATCTTAGGTCAGTCGGGCTGCGGAAAGACCACAACGCTGAACATTATCGGCGGACTTGACCAGTACACCAGCGGTGACCTTATTATAAACGGCGTTTCCACAAAGGATTATAAGGACAGGGACTGGGACAGCTACCGAAACCATTCGGTAGGCTTCGTTTTCCAAAGCTACAACCTTATCCCCCATCAGACGGTTTTGCAGAATGTTGAAATTGCGCTGACACTTTCGGGCGTTTCCAAAGCCGAAAGAAAAGAGCGGGCAATAAAGGCGCTTGAAGAGGTAGGTCTGGGAAATCAGCTTTCCAAAAAGCCCAATCAGATGTCGGGCGGACAGATGCAGCGTGTCGCCATTGCAAGAGCACTGGTAAACGACCCCGACATTATCCTTGCCGACGAGCCCACAGGCGCACTTGACACGGAAACCAGCGTTCAGGTAATGGAAATCCTGAAAAAGATCTCCAAGGACAGGCTTATAGTTATGGTAACGCATAACCCCGAGCTTGCGGAAAAATATTCGTCAAGAATAATCAGAATGCTGGACGGCGAAATTGTCGGCGACTCAAAGCCCCTCACCGATGCCGAAATAAAGCAGGAAACCGAAGCGGACAACAAACGCCGTGAGGAGCTAAAGGGCAAGAAAAGACCGTCCATGTCCTTCGGAACATCCTTTAAGCTGTCCCTTAACAACCTTGTCACAAAAAAAGGAAGAACAATGCTTACCTCCTTTGCAGGCAGCATCGGCATAATCGGCATTGCGCTTATCCTCGCTATTTCTCAGGGAACCACAGCGTATATTGACGCCGTTCAGGAAACTGCCCTTTCCTCCTATCCTCTTACCATACAGGAAACCACCGTCGATGTCACCACGCTTATGCAGACCTTTATGACGGGACACAATTCCGAGGTAAATCACGAAAAGGACGCTGTTTACGTTAAGTCCGCTATTTATGATATGATGAATGCGCTCAACGATATTGAAGCTTCGGAAAACGACCTGCGTTCCTTCAAGGAATATCTTGACGTTTATGCGACGGACGAAACCACCGAGCTGGGAATGGCGGTAAACGGCATACAGTATTCCTATGACCTTGACCTGCTCATTTATACTCAGAATGTGGACGGCACAATAATACGTTCGGACACTACCTCTCTGCTGAACGAAATGATAGCGGATTTTATGAAGCTGGACACTTCTTCCGTTGAAAGCCTTATCGCCTTCAACCCCGCCGCACAGATGAACGGCGGCTCTCTCCCCACTTCGGGACCAATGTCCATGACACTCTGGCAGGAGCTTCTTCCCGGAACGGACGGTTCGCCCATAAACGACCTTATCACCAAGCAGTATGATATGATCTACGGCTCATGGCCAAACAGCTATGATGAAGTACTTCTTGTCCTTGACGAAAACAACGAGCTGGACGATATGACCCTTTATGCTCTGGGACTTATTCCCAAGGAGGAGATAGACAGTATCCTTGAAGCCGCTATGAACGGCGAGGACGTTGACCGAAACGACAAGAAATGGTCTTATGAGGAGATATGCGGAATGACCTTCCGTACTATCCTCAATTCCGACTGCTACACCTATGACGAAGCAACAGGCAGATACACCGACAAGCGGGAAACCGATGCGGGACTGCGCTATCTTTACGACAACGGCATTGATCTGAAGGTAACGGGAATTATCCGTCCCAAGGAGGATTCCGACGTAAATATGCTGTCGGGAACTATCTGCTATACAAAGGACCTGACAAAGTATGTTATCGACAAGGCAAACTCCTCCGACGCTATCAAGGCACAGCAGGAAAAGGAAGGCACCGATATTTTCACGGGACTTCCCTTTGAGTCGAACACAAGCAGCCTTTCCGATGAAGAAAAGGAGGCAGCATTTCGAAGCTATATCTCCGAAATGAGCGACACCGAAAAGGCTTCGGTCTACGTCAGAATAATGAGCATTCCCGATGACGAGCTTGTTAAGCAGCAGACAGAAGCCGCTCTTTCCCGAATGTCCAGAGCAGATATGGAAGCTGCAATGACACAGGGCATTTCCGAGCAAATGAGCATTTCCGCAGACGAGATCACCGAATATCTGGCATCAATGACCGATGAAGAGATGAACGAGCTTTTCTCGCAAATGATGGCGGAACAGGTAAAAATGCAGTACGCCGAGCAGGTATCGGCGCAGATGGCAGCTATGACTACCGAACAGCTTGCCGCAGCCCTGGATATGGCTATGGACGGCTACTCCACAGCCG
>JAEDOB010000287.1 GCA_016302225.1 Oscillospiraceae bacterium
CGGAAACGGTTTCGTCTGCGTTTTCAACGTTCAGCACGATTGTAAGGTCATAGCCATTGACACTGATAACTGATATTCTCTGTGATCACCTGTACTATTTGAGTAGACGTACCCGAGCCGCTGGTTTGTAACTTGGTAGGATCAGGGACTTTATTACCTGCTGTTAGTTCGGGGATTTTTTCACATCAAAATTAAAAGTGATGCTGCTGATCGGATCTGCCGCAAACGCCGTAAACGCCGACATAGGCGCACACAGCGTCAGCATTAGCGCCGACAAAAATACCGCCAGGGTCCTCCTTAACCTTGAAATTTTCATAAGAAAAAAACCTCCTTTAAATTTACCGGGATTTCCCCGATATTTATACAAAACCATTGTAACATACGAAAGGCGCCAAAAGAGCGCCAAAATCTAACATTTTTCGTATATTTCGCAAATATTTACAGTTTTTAAGTATTCGACACGATTATTCAAAATATGAGAGCTTTTTCATTCGAAAATTGCCCTGTTAGAAATAATTTAGCAGAAAAAACAACATTAATCGGCAATAATCTCTTTGTTCGGGTTATCAAGGCTTTTGTTCGGACGGTAACACATTTATCCGCCGTGTAACCGTCTGTTATCATTTTGTAACTATTCAAGCGAAAATTATCACCAAATTGTAAATTGACTTTTAATTATAGACGTGTTATAATAAAGGCATAGAAAAGAAACTGCTGAATTAATCGACAATTTTATTGTTGCCCGAGTGAAGTGTTCGGGCGGGTGTTCCCCGTCTTCGGCAGGGAGCACCCATTAATCAGTATTTTCTAAGAAAAGGACAACCCCATACAGTTTCTTTCAAAATAAAAAAGGAGGACGAATTTATGTTAAATGTACACGAAAGCTTTTTAAAGGCATACACCTGCTACTTCGAGGAGATAGAAAACCTCGGCAAGGACTACCTCGGCGAATACAAGATTCGTCCCGAGGAGGACCCCGGCTTGGTACGCTTTACCCTTACGGGCTGCATAGGCGGCATCGACTTTGGAAAATCCTCAGCCTTTTGCTATGACTGCATTTCCAAAGCTTCCTGATTTTGAGTTTCATAATAAAAGCTGCTGTCAGACCGCTTTTTTCGGCGGTTTGGCGGCAGCATTGCTTTTTTCGGGAATCTGTCCTCGGGAATATGCCGATTTCGGTAAACGCTCCGAGTGTCGTCCCGCAAAAGGTTTTTTTCACATCAAAAGCCGAGTATTACAGCCGATTTATGAAATTTCCGCAAAAAGTCCGTTTCCCTGTTGACAAATCCCAAAGAACATGCTATAATCAAACCATCAAAAGCAATGATGAGGAGGAGTACGCATCTCCCCTGCCCACAGAGAAAAGACGGTCGGTGCAAGTCTTTAGGCAGACAATGCGGAAGGTAGCCTCGGAGCTTCGTGTGCGAACATCTTTATATGATAAGTAGTATACGGCGGCATCTCCCCGTTACGGAGAAATGAGTGCGCTGTTTGATACAGCGAATTCAGGTGGTACCACGGAAAATTTCCGCCCTGAAGCCTTGATCGGTTTCGGGGCGTTTTTATTTGCCCTATGCCGATATATCCAATATGAAAGGACAGATAAGAATGAAAAAAGAACTCCCAAAGCAGTATTCCCCCTCGGAATTTGAGGACAAAATTTACTCCTATTGGATGGAAAATGACTGCTTCAAAGCATCTCCCAACAGCAAGAAAAAGCCCTATACTATTGTTATCCCTCCCCCCAATATCACAGGACAGCTCCATATGGGACACGCCCTTGACGAAACCCTGCAGGATATTCTTATCCGCTGGAAGAGAATGTCGGGCTATGAAACTCTTTGGCTCCCCGGCACAGACCACGCCGCTATTGCCACCGAAGCAAAGATAGTTGAGGCAATGCGCAAGGAAGGTCTGACCAAGGAAGGCATCGGCAGAGAAGCCTTTATGGAACGTGCCTGGAAATGGAAGGAGCAGTACGGCGGACGTATCGTTGAACAGCTGAAAAAGCTGGGTTCCTCCTGCGACTGGTCAAGAGAACGCTTTACCATGGACGAGGGCTGCTCAAAGGCGGTTAAGGAAGTTTTCGTTAAGTATTACGAAAAAGGTCTTATTTACAGGGGCGAAAGAATTATCAACTGGTGTCCCCACTGTAAGACCTCTCTGTCCGACGCAGAGGTAACTTACGAAGATCAGGCAGGACATTTCTGGCATCTGCGCTATCCTCTGACAGACGGTTCGGGATATGTTCAGCTGGCTACCACCCGTCCCGAAACGCTTCTGGGCGATACGGCAGTTGCGGTAAATCCCAAGGACGAGCGTTATGCGCACCTTATCGGAAAGACCGTAACTCTCCCGCTGGTTGGACGTGAAATTCCCATTGTGGGCGATGATTACGTTGATATGGAATTTGGTACGGGCGTTGTTAAGATAACACCCGCTCATGACCCCAACGACTTTGAGGTCGGTCTGCGCCACGATCTGCCCGTTATCAATGTTATGACCGAAGAAGCAAAGATCACCGAGGATTATCCCGATTATGCAGGACTTGACCGCTATGAAGCCCGCAAAAAGATAGTTGAAGACCTTGAAAAGGGCGGTTTCCTTGTAAAGATTGAGGAACACGCACACAACGTAGGCACCTGCTACCGCTGCGGAACTACCGTTGAACCGAGAGTTTCCACTCAGTGGTTCGTTAAGATGAAGCCCCTTGCACAGCCCGCCATCGACGCTGTTAAGAACGGCGAAACAAAGTTCGTTCCCGAACGTTTTGAAAAGACCTATTTCCATTGGCTGGAAAATATCCGTGACTGGTGCATTTCCC
>JAEDOB010000030.1 GCA_016302225.1 Oscillospiraceae bacterium
TTGCAGATAGCGTCCAGCTTTGCTTCGGTGTATCGGGAAGCGGCGTATGCCATATCTCTCGAATATGCCTTACCGAAGTTTCCCTTGCTGTCAACATAGGGGTGAAGAAGTGCTTCATTTCCTCTTGCCAGACGCACCATGGTTTCGTAAATAGCTGCGTCGCCGTGAGGGTTCAGCTTCATTGTCTGTCCGACAATATTTGCGGATTTTGTACGATTTCCTTTTAAAAGTCCCATGGTGTACATAGTGTACAAAAGCTTTCTGTGGGAAGGCTTGAAGCCGTCAATTTCGGGCAGTGCACGGGACACGATTACGCTGATGGCATAGGGCATATAGTTCTGTCTGAGCGTGTCGGTAATGCGTTCCTCAACTACCGTTCCCGAACCTTCAATATATGCGTTGGGGATAGCCTGACGCTTTTTCTGCGGTTTTTCTTTATCTTTTTTTGCCAATTGTCAGTCCTCCTTAGCTCAGATCGGCAAGCTCCAGATAGCTTGCGCCGTGTTCGGAAATGTAGTCCTTACGTCCCTGTAAATTATCGCCCAGAAGCATTTCAAACATCTCTGCGGTAGCTTCAATATCGTCGGGATTTATCTTGATAAGACGGCGTGTTTCGGGGTTCATAGTAGTAAGGGACATCATATCGGGTTCGTTCTCACCAAGACCTTTTGAACGCTGGATAGTGTACTTTGCATTTCCCAGCTTTTCGAGAATGTTCGTCTTTTCCTTTTCGGTATATGCAAAATAGGTCTTGTCCTTTGAAACAATCTCAAACAGGGGAGATTCGGCAATGTACACATATCCCTCCTGAATGAGCGTTGGTGTGAGCCTGTAAAGCATTGTCAGGATAAGCGTTCTTATCTGATAACCGTCCACATCGGCATCGGTGCAGATAACTATCTTGTTCCATTTGAGATTTTCCAGATTGAAGGTGGAAAGCTCCTTATTTGCCTTTGAAGTGACCTCAACGCCGCAGCCCAGAACCTTAATAATATCGGTGATAATTTCGTTCTTGAATATCTTGTCATAGTCAGCCTTCAGACAGTTGAGTATCTTTCCTCGAACGGGAATGATCGCCTGAAATTCGGCTTCTCTTGCCAGCTTAACGGCACCCAGAGCGGAGTCACCCTCCACTATATAAAGCTCTCTGCGGGAAATATCCTTTGTACGGCAGTCAACGAACTTCTGCACCATATTGGAAAGGTCGATAGTTCCCGTGAGCTTTTTCTGCATATTTGTGCGCACCTTTTCCGCATTTTCACGGCTGCGCTTGTTGACCATTACCTGCTCTGCAATACGCTGCGCTTCATCGGGATTTTCGATAAAATATACCTCTAAGTTGTGCTTCAAAAATTCCGTCATAGCGTCCTTGATGAACACGTTTGTGATAGCCTTTTTGGTCTGATTTGCGTATGAAGTCATTGTGGAGAAGGACGACGAAATAAGCACCAGACACTCGGCAATATCCTCCCATTTAACGGGCTTTTCACCCTTGTTATACTTGTTTCCCGCCTTTAAATAGCCGTCAATGGCGGACAGAAATGCCCTGTTTACCGCCTTTTCGGGGGAACCGCCGTGCTCCAGAAAGCTTGAGTTGTGGTAATATTCAAGCAGCTTTACCTTGTTTGAAAAGGTGAATGCGATCGACAGCTTTACCTTGTATTCGGGCTTGTCCTCACGGTCACGGCCCTTGCGTTCGCCCTCCCAATACTGAAAAGAGGTAAGGTGATTTTCTCCCGCAATTTCGCTGAGATAGTCGGAAATGCCGTTTTCATAGCAAAATTCTTCCGTTTCAAAGCTGCCGTCATCATTCTGCCAGCGGAAAATGAAGTTTACCTTCGGGTTGACGATAGCCTGTTTTTTCAGGACTTCCGTGAAGTATTCCCGTTCAATGTTAATGTCGGTAAATACCTCAATATCGGGTTTCCACTTGGTTTTTGTTCCCGTTTTTGAACCTTTGTACGGCTCCTTTTTCAGACCGCCCACATTTTCTCCCTTTTCAAAATGGAGATTGTACTTGAAACCGTCCCTGTGAATTTCAACGTCCATATATTCGGAGGAATACTGTGTGGAGCAAAGTCCCAGACCGTTCAGACCAAGGGCAAATTCATAATCCTCTCCGCCCTCGCTGTATTTACCGCCTGCGTACATTTCGCAGTAAACAAGCTCCCAGTTATAGCGGTTTTCATTCTGATTGAAGTCAACGGGACAGCCACGTCCGAAGTCTTCCACCTCAATGCTGAGGTCATTAAAACGAGTGACAACGATCTTATCTCCATGACCTTCTCTTGCTTCGTCAATGGAGTTGGAGATGATCTCAAAAACAGAATGCTTGCAGCCGTCCAGACCGTCCGAGCCGAAAATTACGGCGGGACGCTTTCTGACTCTGTCCGCACCCTTCAGGGCAACAATACTTTCGTTGGTATAATCATTTTTCTTTTTTGCCATTGATTATTCTGCTTCTCCCTTCATTTCCGGTCTTGTAAATGTGCAGGCTACCCAATCTTCCTTTTCTGCAATTGTTTCAAGGATATATCCGTTTTTCTTCATAGCGTCGAGGACTTCCTCCGAACGCTGAGATATTATTCCCGAAAGGATAAGCTTTCCGCCGGGACGGATAAATTTTCCGAAAACACCGCTCATTGCAATAAGCACGTCCGCAACGATATTTGCAGTGATAATGTCAAAGCCGCCGCCTATCTTCTCGCAAAGCTCTTCATCTCCCGCAACATTTCCGCAGAAGCAGGTGTATTTCTCCTTCGGGATATGATTTTTCTCCGCATTTCCCGCAGCAATTTTCACGGAATTTGCGTCAATGTCAACGGCAGTCGCCTCGTTTGCACCTAAGAGCAGGGCAGCGATGGAAAGGATACCGCTACCGCAGCCTAGGTCAAGAACCCTGTCGCCCTCGGAAATTATCTTTTCAAGCTGTTCAAGGCAAAGCTGAGTAGTGTGATGCTGACCTGTTCCGAAGCTTGATTCGGGGTCAATTTCAAGGATAACTCTTGCTTCATTTTCGTCGCAGTTTTCCCAGGAAGGCTTGATAAGAAGCTTGTCGCCGATACGAAGGGGCTTGAAATACTGCTTCCAGTTGTTCGCCCAGTCCTCTTCACGGACATTTGCAAGCTCAACAGCAAGTCTGCCGAATTTCTTCTCGGTGTCACGTCCCGCAAGAGCGACCATTTCCGAACGTATTGATGAAAGCATATCCGCTCCCTGAGAGTTTTCGGGGAGATATACGGTAACGCAGGTTTCACAGTTTTTAAGGTTCATCAGGTCATCGTCAATGTAGTCCCAATTTCCCGTTTTATCTGCAAGGAAATCTTCAAAATCCTTTGCGTCCTTGATAACAAAGCCTGTAACGCCAATGCAGAGCAGGCAGCCGCAAACAGGATCAATTCCTTCGGTAGTAGTAAAAATATTAACTTCTGTCCAGTTCATTTTATCAGTCCTCCATAAAAAATCAGACACGCATACTATTTTATTATATTTGATTTTTTTTGATTAATCAAGAGATTTGTTGATTATTTCACATAATTTGATATTTTACATAACAATTAAACGGACTGACGATAATACGCAGCCCGCATTTTTGCAAAGTATATCTGTTAAGACGGTCATTCTTTAAGCTTGCAGACATCTATCCAGCCTTCCGCATTAGAAAGCATTTCCAACTCGTCGGGGGACAGCTTCACGGCACTGCTGCTGTTTCCTGCGGCGGGATAGACCGTTTCAAACCGTTTGAGGGAATTGTCCAGAAAGACTCTCACGCCTTCATTTACCGCAAAAGGACATACACCGCCCACTGCGTGTCCCACCATTTCTACGGCTTCATCGGGGGTGAGCATTTTCGCCTTTGTGGAAAACTGCGCCTTGAATTTGCCGTTGTCGATCTTTGTATCTCCCGCACAGACAATAAGCACAGCACCGTCATTCACCTTAAAGGAAAGTGTTTTTGCGATAAGCGCAGGCTCGCAGTTCAGGGCTTGTGCGGCAAGCTCAACAGTCGCAGAGGAAACATCAAACTCAATTATTCTGTCCTCGTAATTTTTGCTTCTGAAATATTCTCTGACCTTTTCGATAGACATTTTTATTGCTCCTTTTAAAGTATTCCCAGATGTTCCAGCAGGATCTTTGCGCCGATGAAAACAAGTATTGCACCGCCTGTCATCTCCGCACCGCTTTTGAATTTCAGACCAAACTTGTTTCCTATGTAAACTCCCGCAAAGGAAAATCCGAAGGTAACGCAGCCGATAAGTGCGGCAGAACCGAAAATAGGAACCTTCAGACAAGCAAACGTAATTCCCACCGCAAGGGCGTCAATGCTTGTGGCAATTGCAAGAAGGAAAAGCTCTTTGATGTTCAGCTTGTATTCCTGGTCGGATTTTTCGTCGTCGGGCTTCATGGACTCGACTATCATTTTTCCGCCGATGAACGCCAGCAGTCCGAAGGCTATCCAGTGGTCAAAATTGGTGATGGCAGTTTCAAAGCTGCGTCCCAGAAACCAGCCTATTATAGGCATTAACGCCTGAAATCCGCCGAAAAACAGTCCGATTATAACAGGGTATTTTACATTGACCTTTTTCATTGTCAGACCTTTGCATACAGATACCGCAAAAGCGTCCATAGAAAGACCTGCGGCTATGAGCAGAAGCTCGTAAAATCTCAAATAAATTCCTCCTTACAGAATGTCAGAGCCGTTAATTTTCATGCAGAATTTCACCTTGAAAAACTCCGCAGAGCGTTTGCAGAGAAGCATTCTGTCCAGAAATATTTCGAAATATTCCATAACAGAGGAAATTTCCGTGTCAATATTCAGGTCAAGGATAAGCTTATCCTTGTTATCGCTGAAATAAAGCTTTGACTTTGTAACGGCGTAATTTACTCTGTCGTGAATGTCGAAGGTTTTGAAATCCCGATTGCGCACTCTGCTCCTGCGAACATCGGTCTTGTCGGCGATTATGAGGGCGGCGGCAATAGCGTTTATGGGCTGAGCCGTTGACTCGTCGTGATTGCCGATAGCGGAGATTATGGTCGCTATTTCATCGGCGGGCATGGAAAGGTTATCCAGCAGACGAAACGCCATAACAGCACCGCTTTGCGCATGGTCTATCCTGTTAATAACATTGCCTATGTCGTGGAGGATTGCGGCAATTTTGGCAAGCTCAATGTCACGCTCGTCGTACCCTAATTCGGTCAGTATCATTCCTGCGGTGGCTGCGGCTTTTTCAACGTGGGCAAAGGAATGTTCCGTGTAACCCTGTGCCGCAAGTGCCTCGTCCGCCTTTTTGATATAGGTCATAATGTCGGGATTTTTTCTGATATATTTATATGTTACAAGACTGCTCATTATTTCAACCTCTTTACATAAAGACCGACAAATGTCAGAATGTGGTCTTTGATTTTCGGAAGTGCCTCGGCAATGCTGTCGCTTTCATTCAAAATAAGATACAGCGGAGAATAAAATGCTCTTGCAGCGGAACGGGGAGATATGCCGCATTCATTCATTGCGCCGAACAGCCGTGTGAAAAACTCCTCCGGCTGTCTGATAAAAATGCTTCGGTAACAGCTTTTCAGCCTGTCATCGGAGAACTGTCCTATGACAAGCATACGTCTGAAAAGCCGTGAAAATTCGTCCGTCATATAGAAATTCATTACGGAAATTGCAACCATTATCAGCTTTTCCTCGGAAACCTTGCTGTAAATGCCGCCGTTTTCCGAGCAGAACGGATTTGTCAGATTGAGAAAATGCTCCTCGGTGCGCTTTTCACATTCGGAAATAACGGCGTCGAAAATCTCCCGCTTATTCTTGAAATAGTAGTAGAGGGAGCTTTCCCTGATGCCCACGGCGGAGGAAATATCCCGCACGGACACGGAATCATAGCTTTCCTCGGAAAACAGCTTCAAGGCTTCATATATTATCTTTTCTTTTGTCGATGTCCCGCTCACTGTTCAAGCAATCCTTTCGAGTATTTCCATGCAATAATTCTCATAACCGCCCTGTCTATGGTTTCCTGCGCTATTTCTTCACTTTCGGTAGCCGACAGAATGTCATTGTACGCCGCTTCATATTCCGTGACGATAAGCATATCATTTCCCGCATTGACCGCTTCTGCGTAGGGCAGACTGTCTGTGCAGAAGAGGGAAACTGCGTCCATTGAAAGGTCGTCTGTCATAATTATTCCCGAAAAGTCCAGCTCTTCACGGAGTATGCGGTGTATCTCGGGGGATAGTGAAGCAGGCTTTTCGCCGTCAAAGCATTTCACGATATTGTGTGATACCAGCACACATTCTGCACCCGCATCAATACCCGCCTTGAACGGGAGAAAATCGCTGCTTCTGAAACTGTCCTCGGAACGCTCGTCAATTGCCGAGCCTGTGTGAGTGTCGGCGTTATTTCCGTAGCCGGGGAAATGCTTTAAGCAGGAGGATATGCCCGCTTCTTTTGCCGCTGATACGGCGTTTGTGATATATTCGGCGGTTTCCTCGGCGGGAAGTCCCAGAGTGCGGCTGTAAATGTAGTCCTTCGGGTCAACGGAAACATCGGCAACGGGCGCAAGATTCAGATTAAATCCCAAGTCAAGGAGAAACTTCGACTTCTCGGAATAATCATCGTAAATTCCCTGAAAACCGCCGTTTTTATAAGCCATTGACGGGGACGGAAAGCGGGTTTCACGAAAAGCCGACAGGGAGCTTACACGAACAATTTCGCCGCCCTCTTCATCGACGGCGCATATCATTGGTATCTCCGAAACGGACTGAAATCCGCCAATGAAATCTCGGAGAGTTTCGGGAGTTTTGTCCTTAACATTCCGCTTGAAAAGGACATATCCGCCAAGCTGAAACCTTTCAGCCTGTTCAGCCGCATTGTCTGGACATCTTGCAAGAAGAAGCTGCCCGACCTTTTCTTCCATAGACATTTCAGACAGCATTGCATAAGCGGCATCGTAATACTCGGAAAACTCGCCGCCGCAAAGGAGATATTCCCAAGGCTTTTCCTCCGCTTCAGTGACTGTTGTTTCGGAAACGGTTGTTACGGCAGCTTCTGTGACCGAAACGGTTTCCGAAACAGGCTGAGGAATATCATTGACATTTGCGCAGCCCGTCAGCAGAAATGCGCATATGAACGCTGCGGCAAAATGCTTTCTCATTCAAAATATACCTTGTGCCAAACGAGGAAGATGTAGACCGTCCATATCTTTCGGCTGTTGTCCCGCTTGCCGTTTTTGTGTTCGTCAAGAAGGGAGATGAGCATATCGGTGTTGAAATAATGCTCGGCAGTTTCGGAGGTGAATGCGTCCTTTATGATGTTGTAATATTTGTCCTCTTTAAGCCAAACCCTGATGGGAACGGGGAAACCCAGCTTTTTCTTGTTGGCGGTCTGAGGGGGAGTTGCCTTCAGCGCAGCTTTTCTCATTGCCACTTTGGTGTTTTCATCGTTTACTCTGTATCTTGTGGGTATCTTTTCCGCCAGAGCCATAACTTCCTTGTCGAGGAAGGGAACACGCAGTTCAAGGGAGTTTGCCATGGACATTTTGTCGGCTTTCAGGAGAATATCTCCCGTCATCCAAAGGTGCAGGTCGAGGTACTGCATTTTGGTAACAGCGTCCTTATCCTTGACCTTATCGTAAAAGGGCTTGGTTATTGCCATTGCATCGGGGGCGTTGGTTTTGATTTTAAGGAGTGCTTTTCTTTCCTTTTCCGAGAACATATAGGCATTGCCGATGAAGCGTTCTTCCAGATCCTTGCTTCGTCTTACAAGGAAATTTATTCCTCTTTTCGGGGGCAGCTTTGAGGCAACTGCGCCTATTCCTTTTCTTATGACCTTGGGAACGGCGTTATATGCGGGGATAGCCATAGGTTCTCTGTAAATGTTATATCCGCCGAAAATCTCGTCTGCGCCTTCGCCCGAGAGTACGACCTTGACATATTCCGAAGCCTTGTTGCAGACAAAATAAAGCGCAATTGCCGAGGGGTCAGCAAGGGGTTCGTCCATATGATACTGTATTTTTGAAATGTTTCCCCAATATTCCTCGGGGGTGATGACCTTGCTGATATTTTCCTTGCCGATGTACTTGGAAAATTCCTTTGCCCAGCCTATTTCGTTATACTTTTCGTCCGTGCCGAAGCCGACGGTAAAGGTCTTGTCAACATTTGCCACAGAAGCAACATAGCTGGAATCAACGCCGCTGGACAGGAAGCTTCCCACCTCAACATCGCTGATTTTATGTGCTTCTACGGAATTTTTGAAGGTATCGGAAATTCTGCTTACCCATTCGTCCATATCGGGATTTTCGTCGGCGTCGAACTTGATCTCCCAATATCTCTTGACAGTCAGCTTGCCGTCTTTGTATTTAAGGAAATGAGCGGGGGGCAGCTTATAGACATTCTTGAAAAATGTATCTGTTGTGGGGGAATATTGGAATGTGAGATAGTTTTCCAGAGCGTCCTCGTTCATTTCCTTCACAAAATCGGGGTGGGGAAGGAACGCCTTTATTTCCGAGCCGAACATAAAGGTGTCGCCCATGGTTGCATAGTAAAAGGGCTTTATCCCAAAGAAATCTCTTGCACCGAAAAGCTCCTTGGTGTTTTTGTCCCAGATAACGAAGGAGAACATTCCTCTCAGTCTGTCCAGCAGCTTTTCGCCGAATTCCTCATAGCCGTGGAGAAGCACCTCGGAGTCGGTCCTGGTCTTGAAAACGTGTCCCTTTGCGAGAAGCTCCTCTCTGATTTCCATAAAGTTGTAGATCTCGCCGTTGAAAAGGAGAATTTTGGAATTGTCCTCGTTATAGATGGGCTGGTGTCCCGAATTAAGGTCGATGATGCTCAGTCTGCGAAATCCCAGAGCAATGTCGCCATCTACATACTTACCCTCGGAATCGGGTCCTCTATGCTTAATTTTATCCATCATTTCTGCAATTACTTGATTGGCGTTGTTAATTTTGTTGGTAAATCCTACGTATCCGCACATTAAAAAATCAGCCTCCCGAACTTTTTGGCAGCTTCAAAAAATTGCCGCATAAATTCATTATACACTATATTAAATGCTTTTGCAATAACATTATTTCCATTTATATATAAAATTTTGCGTCGGGTTTGCGGATTTTTTTAGCAGAAATCGCATTGAATACTGCGGCTGATACTATATAAAATAGTATAGGACGAAAAAAAACGAACTATCCGCAGCGGGACAATTCGGCTAGTTTCATCAAGGGAATGCAGCATGGCAGCTTGTGTAATTATTACAAAACGATGTCAATTATTAAAATCTGAATATATTGTTGCATTTTGAAAAGTTTTGTATTATAATAGAAAACAGCAGGAAAAAAGTTGTTCCTGTGATTTCAGGATTTAAGGATGGTGGGTATGAGAGGACAGGAAAAAAGACGTCCGAGATTCAGCGTTGGGCTGGTGTTCTTTCTGATTTTTTTGAGCTTTGCGGTCTGTTTTTTCATCTATATGAAAAATGGTCAGATACCCGAGGACAGCCTTTCGGCTTCGGGAGAAATAGTTGAGAGCGAACAAATCCCGACGCCCGAGGAAACAACTGCGCAGACCGAAGCACTGACGGCTTCGGAAACCGAGCCGCCCGAGGAAAAGCTTGTAAATCCCGTGCCCGAGAGTGCACCGAAGGGGCTTTCTTATCTTATCAATGAATGCAATTTCGTGGGCGATTCGCTTACGGTAGGGCTTTCAAGCTACGGTCTGCTCCCCGAAAAAAATGTTATCGCAAATGTCGGCATGAATGTTTCAAAGATAAATACGGACACCATAACCACTCCCGACGGTGATATGACAGCGCTGGAGGCTCTTAAAAAGAATAATCCGAAAAATGTCTATATCATGCTGGGCAGCAACGGAATTTCGTGGCTGACAAATGAAAGCATGATCTCCGAGTACGGTGTTTTCATTGATTCGGTCAAGGAAGCATTGCCCGAAGCGTCAATATATATCATCTCCATTCCGCCTGTTACGGCAAATAAGGAGATAGATACCAATTCGCCCATACTCAATTCGGATATTGACGCATACAACTCCGAGCTGTTAAAGCTTGCCGACAATAAGGGCGTATATTTTGTAGACCTGAACACAGGTCTGAAGGGCAATGACGGAAAGCTTGCCTCCGAACGCTCTGACGGTGACGGTATGCACTTTAAGAAGAGCACCTATGATATTATGCTTGATTATCTGCTGACACATACAGCAGATCAATAAAAAATGGAAAAGAGAGAGTTAAAAATGAAGAGAAAATTTGCTTTTGCTGCCCTGGCTTTGGCTGCGGCAATGTCGCTGGCTGCTTGTTCCGAGCCGACTGTTGATACGGGAGATACTTCTGCCGATACGTCTGCCGTGTCCGTGTCCGAAAATGCTGCCGAGCCTTCGGAAATTACGGCGAAGATCATCGCTGACATCGAAATGTCCTCGCTGGCAGAGGTGCAGTCCGACAGAATTGAAATGTACCTTGATGTCGATTTGGAGAAGGTTGACAGCTTTTCCATGTTTATCTGCGGTTCGGGCGGATTTGCCGATGAGGTGGGCGTTTTCAAAATGAAGTCCGACGCCGACTGCGAGGCACTGAAAACACTTATTACGGAGCGTCTGGACAAGAGAAAGGTCGATTTTGAGGACTACAATCCCGACGAATTTGAGAAGCTTGGCAAGGCTGTCTGCGGTGTGAGCGGGAACTACGTTTACTATGCGGTCACACCCGACAGTGACAAGGCTGAGAGCATTATCAAGGGATCTATCGGCTGATCTGTGAATATTGGTTTTTCGGGGTATATCCGCCTTTGGGTATGCCCCGATTTTATTTTTTTGTAACTTTTTTTGAAAAACTCTTTACATATTGGGGAAAGTATAGTAAAATATAACATAGGCATATGCTCTGTGTCAGGGCAGAGCAGTCATTACATTAAAAATGAGAATTTTGCGAGGTGCGATTATGGAACCTAAATATCACAGAGTCCTTCTAAAGCTCAGCGGCGAAGCGTTGGCAGGTGACAAGAAAACAGGTCTTGATTATTCTGTTATTACCGAGATAGGCAAGAGCATTAAAAAGTGTGCGGACGCAGGCGTTCAGATGGGAATTGTCGTTGGCGGCGGCAATTTCTGGAGAGGACGTTCCAGCGGTGCTATGGACAGAACAAGAGCCGACCATATCGGTATGCTTGCCACCACCATGAATGCGCTGGCTGTTGCCGATGTGCTTGAATCTCTGGGAATGGACGTAAGAGTTCAGACCGCTATTGCAATGCACCAGGTTGCAGAGCCTTATATCCGCAACAAGGCTGTCCGTCATATGGAAAAGGGAAGAGTTGTTATCTTCGGCTGCGGTACGGGAAATCCCTTCTTCTCCACCGATACGGCTTCTACTCTGAGAGCTGCCGAGATCGAAGCGGATATTGTGCTGAAGGCTACTATGGTTGATGGCGTTTACGATAAGGACCCCAACAAGTACGATGATGCGGTCAAGTTCGACAAGCTCAGCTTTAACGAGATACTTGTGAGAAATCTGGCAGTTATGGACAGCACGGCAGCTTCTATGTGCAAGGATAATCATCTTCCCATACTTGTTTTCGATCTCAGCAGACCCGACAATATTTACGACGCCTGCATGGGCGTTCCCGTAGGAACCATCGTATCCGATGAAGCTTAACACAATTAATTAACGAAAGGAATTTTATATTATGAAAGAACAGATGAATACTGCAAAAGCAAAAATGGAAAAGTGCATAAAGAGCCTGGAGCACGAGTTTACAACTATCAGAGCAGGCAGAGCAAACCCCGCCGTTCTCGATAAGGTTTTCGTGGACTATTACGGAGCACCCACTCCCGTAAATCAGCTGGCAGCTATTTCCGTCAGCGAGGCAAGAGTTCTCGTTATCCAGCCCTGGGACGCAGGCGCATTAAAGCCTATCGAGAAGGCTATCCAGACCTCCGAGATCGGCATTAACCCCACAAATGACGGAAAGGTTCTCCGCCTTGTGTTCCCTCAGCTTACCGAGGAAAGACGTAAGGAGCTTGTTAAGCAGATAAAGAAGATGGGCGAGGAAGGCAAGGTAACTATCCGTTCCGTAAGACGTGACACAATGGAAAAATTCAAGACTATGAAGAAGAATTCCGAGATCACCGAGGACGATTTGAAGAACTGTGAGAAGGACGTTCAGAACCTGACCGACAAGTTTATTGCCGAGATAGACAAGGCAGTTGCCGAAAAGGAAAAGGAAATTATGTCTATCTGACATATGAAATTCTGAACGAAAAGGTGATTTTGCTTGGCTATAAACAGCGAAAAGCTGCCCGTCCATATCGGAATAATTATGGACGGCAACGGAAGATGGGCGCAGAACAGGGGGCTGCCGAGAGCTGCGGGTCATAAGGAGGGTGCGGAGGTTTTCAACCGCATTACCAAGTATTGCAGAAAGATCGGGATAAGGTATGTGACCTATTATGCGTTCTCCACCGAAAACTGGAAACGTCCCGCAGACGAGGTAAACGCCCTGATGAAGCTGTTTGAGCAGTATCTCGGTACGGCTGAACAGTATGCAAAGGACAATGTGCGGCTTATTTTTATCGGAGATAAGTCCCGTTTCCCCGAAAAGCTTCGCCTAAAAATGGAGGAGCTGGAGAAAAAGTCCGAGAATTTCGACGCTATGACCGTTATTATGGCTATGAATTACGGCGGTCGGGACGATATTGTGAGAGCCGCCGCACGGGCTGCCGCACTCGTCAGGGACAGGAGCATTACCCCCGAACAGATAGACGAGAGCCTTATCTCTTCGCTGATATACACGGGCGGCATTCCTGACCCCGATATGATAATTCGTCCGGGCGGGGAGAAACGGCTTTCCAACTTCCTTACATGGCAGTCTGCGTATTCCGAGCTGTATTTTACGGACGTGCTGTGGCCCGATTTCACCCCAAAGGAGCTTGACAAGGCTCTTGAAGAATTTGCACATAGAGGCAGAAGATTTGGAGGAGTATGATATATGGCTGTCA
>JAEDOB010000288.1 GCA_016302225.1 Oscillospiraceae bacterium
GCCGAAAAAATTTCCTTTTTATCGGCTTTGTTGTTATGCCCTTTTGTTGAACAAATTTTCTTTTCAATTTTTTCTAAAAAGGCTTGACAAACAGTAACAGGTTTATCAAACAGTTCCAAATCAAAAACACGGCGTTCCCGCACCTAAAAAGTACGGAAACGCCGTTAAATTTATCTCTCCGAAAGAGGAACATAATCAACATGCGCCTGAACGCCCATATAAGCGGGACGGATTATCTTTCCGCAGTTGATAAGCTCCTCAATGCGGTGCGCCGACCAGCCGGAAATTCTCGCAATGGCAAAAAGCGGAGTGTAAAGCTCCAGCGGCAGATTGAGCATATTGTAAACAAAGCCGCTGTAAAAGTCGATATTTGCGCTGACGCCCTTGTAAATGCGGCGTTCCTGCGCTATGACCTCCTTGGCAATGCGCTCAACCGACGAGTAAAGCCCGTATTCCTTCTCCTTGTGCTTCTCCACCGAAAGCTTTTCGACGAACTGCTTGAACAGATTTGCTCGCGGGTCGGAAATGGAGTAGACTGCGTGTCCCATACCGTAAATAAGTCCCGCCTTGTCAAACGCCTCCTTGTGGAGCAGCTTCAGCAGATAGTCCTTTATCATATCGTCATCGTTCCAGTCGGACACGTTTGCCTTGATGTCGTCAAACATCTGCACCACCTTGATATTCGCACCGCCGTGCTTGGGACCCTTCAGCGAGCCCAGAGCCGCCGCAATTGCCGAATAGGTGTCCGTTCCCGAAGATGTTACAACGTGTGTGGTAAATGTGGAGTTGTTTCCGCCGCCGTGTTCGGCATGGAGCACCAGAGCAAGGTCAAGTATCTTTGCTTCAAGCTCGGTATATTCGCTGTCGGGACGGAGCAGATGAAGAATATTCTCAGCCGTGGAAAGCTCGGGCTTAGGCTGATGGATAAACAGGCTCTCCTTGTCAAGATAGTAGCTTTTCGCCTGATAACCGTAGACCGCCAGCAGCGGGAACAGTGCGATCAGCTCAATGCACTGACGCAGAACGTTCGGTATGGAAATGTCATTGGGCGCATCATCATAAGCATAAAGCGTAAGAACGCCCCTCGCAAGGCTGTTCATAATGTCGTTGCTGGGGGATTTCATCATAATATCCCGCACAAACGTGGTGGGCAGCTTTCTGAAATCGGAGATAAGCCCCGAAAAATCCGTGAGCTGCTTCTTGTCGGGCAGCTTTCCGAAAAGCAGAAGATAGGTAGCCTCCTCGAAGCCAAAACGCTTATCCTTCACAAATCCGCCCACTAAGTCGTTTATGTTCACACCTCTGTAATAAAGCTCGCCCTCGCAGGGAATACTTTTCCCGTCGATATTTTTGGACGAAATTATCTCGGAAATCTCCGTAAGTCCCGTTAATACGCCCTTTCCGTTGACATCTCGCAAACCTCGCTTAACATCATACTTGGAGTAAAGCTCGGTATCAATGTTATTATTTTCCACACAAAGGCTTGCCAACTCCTCGACAAGCGGCGTGATATGGGAAAAACTGTAATTAAATGGCATTCGATCACTTTCCTTTCTTCTCACTTTACAACTGAATATAACAAAACTAAACGCTGAGAAATCCCCGTGAATAATGAGTGTTTAGTGTTATTTCTATAATTTTAGCATATTTTTTTAATTTAATCAAGCGAAAAAATTCAGTTTTCATCAAATTTTCACAAGTCGTATTTTTATTTTTCTATAATATAGTGTATACTATGATTGGAAAATACTAAAATAAACCCGAAAGGAAGCCAAAACTATGTGTACAAGCCTTACCCTCACCGCCGATAATTTCTATTTCGGAAGAAATATGGACATTGACTACAGCTTCGGCGAGCATATCATCATCACACCCAGAAATTTCCCCTTCAAATTCCGCAAAGCGGGCGAGCTGAACAGCCACTACGCCATTATAGGAATGTCCTCCGAAGCGGACGGCTACCCCCTTTACGCAGACGGCGCAAACGAAAAGGGGCTTTGCATTGCGGGACTGAATTTCCCCGGCTATGCGAAATATTCCGACACGGACGCCCCCGACAAGAAGAACATCGCACCCTTTGAGCTTATCCCCTGGATTCTCGGTCAATGTGCAACCGTTGACGAAGCGGAAAAGCTGCTTTTGTCCTCAAACATCGTGGATATGCCCTTTAACGACAAGATACCCGCAGCCACCCTCCATTGGCATATTGCCGACAAAAACCGTTCCATCGTGCTGGAAAATACGGCAAGCGGTATGCACATTTACGAAAATCCCGTTGGCGTTATGACCAACAATCCCACCTTTGATTTCCATCTCACCAATCTGGGACAGTACCTGAACCTCACCCCCGACGACAAGCAGAACCGTTTTGCCGAGGACGCAGGCGTTAAGCCCTTCGGCAAGGGACTTGGCAGCTACGGACTTCCCGGAGATTCATCCCCCGCTTCGAGATTTGTCCGCACATCGTTTTTGAAGCTGTACTCCAAATGCCGCCCCGAAGACGGTGTTGCGCAGTTCTTCCACATTCTGGACGCCGCAGCGGTGGTAAACGGCAGTATCGTCCCCGAAAGCGGCAAGGACTATATGACCACCTACGCCGCCTGCATGGACGCCGAAAACGGCATTTACTATTACAAGACCTACGCAGGCTGCCGCATTTACGCCGCAAATATGTATCACGAGGATCTGGACGGTTCCGAGCTTATAAGGATACCTCAGCCCCAAAAGCCCGTGTTTGACCCGCTCAACTGATTGGCAGACCGTCTGCAAAC
>JAEDOB010000031.1 GCA_016302225.1 Oscillospiraceae bacterium
CGCCCTCAAGTCTCTTGAAACGACGGATAACCATATTCTCTCTGATCTTGATGAACAGATCCTGAAGAGTTTCCTCAACGGACTTGTCACCGCCGCTGATAGTTGCAGCCTTCAGAGCGTCAACATCTGCGGGGTTCTTCTCGATTACAGTCTTAGCAACAGCAGCAACGAAAGCCTTGAATTCGTCGTTGTTAGCAGCGAAGTCTGTTTCAATGTTTACTTCAACAACAGCACCTACGTTACCCTCTACAACAGCAGTAACGATACCCTCAGCAGCAACTCTGCCGCTCTTCTTAGCCTGTGTAGCAAGACCCTTTTCACGGAGAATTGTTACAGCCTTTTCTCTATCGCCGTCAGCCTCTTCGAGAGCTTTTTTACAATCCATCATACCAACGCCTGTGGATTTCATAAGGTCCTTGATTTCTGCAATTGATGCCTTTGCCATTTTTATTCCTCCTAAACTTATCTATATACCGAAATCAGGGCAGACATTTTAATAAAAAGGTCTGCCCGATAACTCGAAAATATTTTACTGATTACTCAGCAGCTTCCTCAGCCTCAGCTGCGGGAGCTTCCTGCTGTCCCTGTCTGCCTTCGATGATAGCGTCAGCCATTGCGCCTGCGATAAGCTTAACAGCTCTGATAGCGTCATCGTTTCCGGGGATAACATAGTCAACATCATCGGGATCGCAGTTTGTATCTACGATAGCAACGATGGGAATACCCAGCTTCTTTGCCTCTGCTACTGCGATCTTTTCCTTGCGGGGGTCAACGATGAAGAGAGCACCGGGGAGCTTCTTCATATCCTTGATACCGCCGAGGAACTTTTCAAGCTTCTCTATTTCAAGGTTGAGCTTAACAACTTCCTTCTTGGGGAGGAGATCAAATGTGCCGTCCTCAGCCATCTGATGGAGCTGTTCAAGTCTTTTGATTCTTCTCTGAATGGTCTTGAAGTTGGTCATCATACCGCCAAGCCATCTTGCGTTTACATAGTGTGCGCCTGCACGCAGAGCCTCTTCCTTAACGGAATCTCCTGCCTGCTTCTTTGTACCTACAAAGAGAACGGATTCGCCGCTTGCGGAAAGCTCTCTTACGAAAGCATAAGCCTCGTCAAGCTTTACAACGGTCTTCTGGAGATCGATGATGTAAATTCCGTTTCTTTCGGTGAAAATGTAGGGAGCCATTTTCGGGTTCCATCTTCTTGTCTGATGTCCGAAATGAACACCTGCTTCAAGAAGCTGCTTCATTGATACTACGCCCATGGTAGTTACCTCCTGTTTGGTTTTTATTTATCCTCCGCCCGGCTTAGCTTACCTGCAACCGAATTTCTCGGCACCAACAGATAAAAGCACAGACGTGCGAATTACTTTGATATTATAACATATCTGCCAAAATATTTCAAGTATTTTTTACTCGTCAATTCAACAATTTTTCCGACAATATCCCGTTTGTTTTTGTCACTTTTGAACGAACCGCCATCTTTACAAGCACAGTGTCCTCTCCAATGACCTCGATTTCACTGCACTTGACAATAACATCATCGTCCCGCCCCAGCAGTCCGAAAAACCTCGGTCTGCCGTAAATGATAAAGGAACGAACGGATGCACGCTCCGTGTCGATCTCGGCATCGTCGATAAAACCCAGCCTTGCGCCGTCCCTTATGCTGATGACCTCTTTATTGCGAAGCTCCGATAAACTGCATATCATAATATCCCTCGTTTCGGTGGTTTTTACTACAGTTTATTCGGAAATATGCCTGTACTATTCAAATGAGTGCTAAGTAATTGCTGATTTAATCGACATTTATATTATTATGATGTTTTAGTGATATATTTATATGTGTTTTCCCCGCCTGCGGCGGGGAAAACACAAAAATCAGTGATTATTTCAGCTCAACAACAGTAACTCCGTCCTCGCCCTCTCCGAAAACTCCGGGACGAAAACTCTTTACCGAAGGGTGACGTTTCAGATGCGCCCTGATACCGTTTCTCAGAACGCCCGTGCCCTTACCGTGAATGATCGTAACTATCCCCGCATTGCACAGCACCGCATTATCGATAAACGCATCAAGCTCGTGAATACCCTCATCAACGGCGTGACCTCTTATGTCAAGCTCCAAAGACGAACGCCTTTCTATCTTGCTTGTAACGCCCTGCTTGGAAACGCCCTTAGGCTTCGGCTGAGATTTGGGCTGTTCTTCCACCAGACGCAGCCTGTTCACAGCAACCTTGGTTTTCATAACGCCATACTGAACGAAAACATTTCCCGAAGAATCGGGGTCGCCCGCAAGAATTCCCTTTTTGTCAATATCCACAATAAGCACATGGTCGCCCCTTTTAAGCGGTCTTGGCAGCTTGTAGGTGTCATTGGACTTCTTGTGAACGGGATTTGCCTCGTTGTACATCTTGTCAATGGTGCTTTTGCTCATGGATTTTGCGCCGGAAACCATTCCGCTGAACTCTGCACTGTTCTTCTTTTTCTTTATCTCGTTCAGCTCGTCCATAAGAATGTCCGACTGCATACGGCAATTCTCAACGATACGCATCGCCTGAATTCTAGCCTTCTCAAACTCGCTCTCTTTGGACGCTTCAAACGTTTCTTTTTCGGCGTTCAGCTCGGCAAGAGCCTTTTCATTCTCACGGCGCAGCCTTTCGGCTTCGGCTTTCTGCGCTTCAAGCTCTGTCCTCGTTTTTTCAAGATTTTCAATTACCTTTTCAAAACGGGCATTTTCAGTGCTGACAAGCTCCCTTGCATTTTTGATTATATCTGCGGGAACACCCAGCTTTTCGGAAATGGAAAACGCATTTGATTTACCCGGAGTTCCCGCAATTATCCTATATGTGGGACGAAGCGTTTCCGTGTCAAACTCGCAGGACGCATTCTGAACACCCTCCTGCTCAACAGCATAAAGCTTCAATTCCTGATAATGTGTCGTTACCATAATATCGCTGCCCCTGCGCTTCATCTCTTCAATAAGTGAAACCGCAAGTGCCGCACCCTCAACGGGGTCTGTTCCCGAACCCAGCTCGTCCAGCAAAATAAGCGACTTATCATCGGCAAGCTTTAGTATCTCCACAACCTCGTGAATATGTGACGAAAATGTAGACAGACTTTCCTCAATTGACTGCTGATCTCCGATGTCAACCAAAATATGCCCGAAAACCGAAAGACGGCTGTCGGACGCAGGGATAAGCATACCGCACTCCGCCATAGCAGTCAGCAAACCGACCGTTTTCAGCGCAACAGTCTTACCGCCCGTGTTGGGGCCTGTTATAATAATAGCCTTGTACTCACCGCCGAGAGAAATGTCAACAGGCACTACCCTGCCCCTGTCAATAAGCGGGTGCCTTGCCTTTTTCAGCTCGATAACCCCGTCATCGGAAATTTCGGGGATAGATCCGTTCATCTTCGCCGCAAGATTTGCCTTTGCAAAATAGAGGTTTATCTCCGCACAGGTTTCATAATCGGAGGTAAGAGTTTCAGCCATATACGCACATTCGGAGGACAGCTCGGCAATTATCCGCTCAATTTCCTCCTGCTCCCTCGCCTCTAAAATACGTATGTCATTATTCGCCTCAACAACGGACATAGGCTCAATAAAAAGCGTCGAACCCGTCGCAGATGCGCTGTGCACCAGCCCGGGAATTTTCCCCTTGTGCTCTGCTTTTACGGGCAGCACAAATCTTCCGTCCCTGAGAGTGACGATAGATTCCTGCAAGCTTTTCTGTACCTCGGAGGATTTGACCAGCTTGTCCAGACTTTCCCTTATCTTAATGCCCGCCTGAGCGATTTTTCTCCTGATAGAAGCAAGCTCGCTGCTGGCAGTATCTGCGATCTCGTCCTCGGATAAAATGGACTCGTAAATTCTCGTTTCCAGCTGCTTGTTGGGACAAAGGCTTTCAAACAGATAGCCGATGGAATTCTCCAATTCCTCGTCAATGCACTGATGATTCCACTCGGTAAGCACCCGTATCTGCTTCAACATCTGTGCAATTGAAAGCAGCTCCTTCAAAGAAAGGGACGCTCCCGATTTTGCCCGTGAAACGGAATTCCTTATATCCTTGAAATTATAAAAGGACGGCGTTCCGAATTTAGCGGACAGATTAAGACAGTCGTTAGTCTTTTTCAGCTCTGAGCGGACATATTCCAAATCGCAGGAAGGTTCGAGAGCCAAAGCCATTTCCTTGGTTCTTTCGTTGGAGCCCTCCGCCGAAAGCATTTCAAGGATCTTATGTAGTTCAAGTGATCTATAATATTTGTTCATTAGATTGTACCTCAAAAGTCAAAGTGTGTGATAGAAATCAAGGCATGGAAAATTCTTGTCCGGGATATGCTCGATAAAATATCTCTCGGCTATGGGACTAAGCTGTTTCTGAACCTTTTCCGAAATTCGAAAGCTGAACACCCTTTTCAGATCACACAACACAATAAATCTTATAGTATGGAGAAGCACGGGGCTGACACGAACGTTATAATCGTTCTCCTCCCCGTCAAAATGCGCACTGCAAAAAACCTTACCTTCTTTTATCAGCAGGAACATATCATCTCCGTCAAATTTGTAACACTCATTGCAGCCTATGACATTGGGGATATATCCCGTATCAGCCATAAACCGCAGCTCAAAAATACTCTTTATCAGATCGCAGTCAGCATCTTCCTTACAGAGAAAATGCAGCGAATTCAGCATAAGCCTTGATATATCATACGCTGTCTGATTGGCAGTTCCCGTGTATCTGCAAATATCCGCAAGATAACAGGCAAGGGTGTACTTTTTCAAATCGTTTCGCAGCTCATAGAATATACGTATGACCTTGCTGCTGTCCAGATAGTACCTGCCCTTTTGTATCTTAATGCAGAATTTTGAATATGCAAAAAGCTGAGTAGCCGCCGCATTGCTGCCTGTAATTTTCATACCGCCGTGTACGGAAATGTTGATCGCTCCGTATTCGGGGGAAAGAATGTCAATAGAACGGTCGGCCTCGCCCTGTATCCGACTGTAAATGACCAGACCGGTCGTATTGATTATTATGGACATAGTTACTGCTCCTGTTTGATACCGTCAGCACTGCGCTCCATTTTCTTATAGTCGAGATAATCCGATACAGAGCCGCTCCTGCTGAATTTCTGCCATTTTACATCGACCTCGGAATGTTCCATAGTTCAAGTTCTCCTTTTCAAGAAACCTGTTTGTATTATCCCCGAAAGCCGTTTTTAATATTAGCGGGAAATATTTGAAAGACCGAAGTTGCGGATAAGTCCTTCCTTGTTCCGCCAATCCTCCTTGACCTTCACCCAGCACTGAAGATTTACCTTAATGCGGAAAAAACCCTCCAGTTCAGCCCTTGCCGCCTCGCCTATCTTTCTGAGCATAGCTCCGCCCTTGCCGATTATCATGCCCTTGTGAGAATCCCTCTCGCAGTAGATAACGGCGGAAATATCCAGAATATCCTCCCCGCTCCTGTCGGTGCGCTCGCTCATTTCCTCAACGGAAACCGCAACGCCGTGGGGAACCTCGTCCCGCATAAGTCTGAGTATCTGCTCCCTGACCATTTCGGCGGCAATTACCCGCTCGGGCTGGTCGGTAAACTTTTCATCGGGGAAATAGTGCGGTCCCTCGGTGGCATATTTTGCAGCCGTCTGCTTGACAATATCCACACCGTCATTTTCGGAAACGCTTATGGGGATTATCTCCGCAAAATCATAAAGCTTCATTACCTCAGCAATTTTAACGGCGATGTCCTCCTTATTTTCCATAAGGTCAATTTTGTTAAGCACAAGGATAACGGGAGTTTTGCCAAAGCTTGCAATAAGATTTTTCTCCTGCTCGGTGATTTTTTTCGTAATGTCGTGAACCATAATAACAGCGTCAATGCCGCTCATGGACTCCTCCACAGCCTTCATCATATGGCTGCTCAAACGGTTCTTGCTCTTGTGAACGCCCGGAGTGTCCATAAACACATACTGCAGCTCGCCCTCTGTGAGAATGCCCGTAATGCGTGTTCTGGTGGTCTGGGACTTGTCGCTGACTATTGCCACCTTTTCACCGATAATAGCGTTCAGCAGGGACGATTTTCCTGCGTTTGTCTGTCCAACAATTGAAACAAATGTCGTTTTCGTCATAATATTTTATCTCCCGTATCAATTCATATCCGAAAAGCTTTCATCTCGTGAAACGCCGATGGACGAAAGAATTATCTCTTCCTTTTCGTGCATAATTGAAGCGTCCAAGGGCGATGTTTCGTGGTCGTAACCCAGCAGATGCAGCATGGAATGTACCGTCAGGAAACCGACTTCACGTTCAAGAGAATGTCCGTAAACATACGCCTGCTTCACCGCAGTTTCCAGAGAGATGACTACATCTCCCAAAAGATATGCACCCGTTTCATTGTTCATATCGTAATGACCATTCTCCCCCAGAGGGAAAGACAGCACGTCCGTAGACTTGTCCTTGTCACGATAAATTTTATTCAGCTGACGTATCTCCTTGTTATCCACAAAGGAAACGCTGACCTCCGCATTGCCCTGAAAGTTTTCGTATGTAAGCACCGCCTGACAGCAGCGGCGGATAAGCATTCTGAGCTTTACGGGAATTTTTACTGCATTCTGATTATTTTTTATATATACCTTTACCTTGCTCATTTTGACTTCTTCTCCTCATTATTGTAGGAACGTTCATAAGCCCTGATAATATCCTGAACAAGCTTATGACGAACAACGTCCTTTTCCGAAAATCTTGTTATTTCAATATCGTTGATACCCTTGAGAACCCTCATAGCGTCAATAAGTCCCGACTTTCTGCTGTCGGGCAGGTCTATCTGCGTAATGTCGCCCGTAATGACCATCTTGCTGTTGAAACCAAGTCTTGTCAGGAACATTTTGAACTGCTCTCTTGTGGTGTTCTGCGCTTCATCAAGAATGATAAAAGCGTCATCAAGAGTACGTCCTCTCATATATGCCAGCGGAGCGACCTCAATGCAGCCCCGTTCCATCTGCTTTGCAAAGCTTTCCGCACCCAGCATATCAAAAAGTGCGTCATAAAGCGGTCTGAGATAGGGGTCGACCTTGTTCTGCAGATCGCCCGGCAGGAAACCCAGCTTTTCGCCCGCTTCAACCGCAGGTCTTGTCAGGATAATTTTGTTTATCTCATGCGCCTTGAACGCCTTCACCGCCATAGCCACCGCAAGATAGGTCTTTCCCGTACCCGCAGGACCTACACCCAGAACGATAGTATTCTTTGAAATTGCGTCTATATACTTCTTCTGACCGACAGTTTTCGGCTTGACCACCTTGCCGCTGACCGTAACACATATGCCGTCCCCGCAAAGCTGAGTTATCTCCTCCTGCGCACCCTCGCTGACCATTGAGGAAACATATCTGATACTCTGCTCGCTGACCGTTTCGCCCTTTCGTATCATTTCAAGAAGCGTACCGATTGCGCTTGCCGCTTCTTTGACCGCCTTTTCATCGCCGTTTATACGAATATCATTTCCGCGGCTGAGAATACTGACATCGTACTGCCGCTGAAGCAGATTGACATTTTCATCAAAGCTGCCAAAAAGGGATATTATATCGTCAATGTTGTTTACGTTAAGAATTACTTCCGACATCTGCATTCTCCATTCAAAAGATATATAAGTGTATTATACCATAGTTTTTAGCAAAATAAAAGAGTATTAGACGCATTTTTCAAAACTTTTACGGTGTTTCCGAAGAAAAGTAATCATTTTTCCCGCTGAATATCTCCCTCTCACAGCCGATATTCCCCTCCAATGTATATTTTACAACAATTTCCGCTTCTGTATCAGTCAAATTTTTTTGAATTTCCTTGTCAATTATTTGAACGTCATCGCTTTCTATAAAGTTTTGTTCGAAAATGTTAATCTTATCTTCAATTTTCATAAATGCCGTTTCGGGCAGCACAGTTATCTGCTCGGGGTGAAAAGGTCGGTATTCGGAAACAACGATACCCGCAGGCAGCGTCAGATTCATAAACCGAAAGGGATTTTCCGCTTCGGTTATCTCCATATCATCGGAAACGGGAGCCTTTCCGCCCCAAATCGGCAGACGCACCCCGCCAATGTACAGCTGCCTGATATTCACCGTTTCGTCCTCAACTCTGTCAATGTAGGTCAGCGGCTGGGTGAACACCTGCTTTTCCGTATACCGCCCGATGATCTTCCCCGAAGCATGGACAAGCCGTGTGTTTCCGTATTTTCCCTCGCATGTCCCGCTGATAAGCAGGTCATTTTTGCAAACCGCTTCTCCCAGCATAGGCACAAGCTCGCCGTTATACACCTCTGCGTAAACCACCTGTGCGTCCCGCTCGGAAACCACATTGCAGGGGTGATTTGACGCCACCGATTCGGGCGGATAAACCGTTTCCGAAACCTCCACCAGCACACGGCAGCCAATGTTCCTGATTCCTATCCAGGACAGTTCGTCCTCCGCAATGGCAATTTCCCTTTCCGCCTTTCGGAAATTCACATTCGGGATAAACGTACCCACCTTAATGCCGCTGTTTCGCAGAGCCGTGAGAATTCTTTCCTCGCTGACATTCTGACAACCGTATATCTCAATATCCAACGCCGTATTGGACAATATGGTTATCAGAAATAATCCGCACAAAACGCCTATGTATACCCCCACCCGCTTCACATAAGCCGCCGCAGTAAAATACACCCCCCTTTTCTCAGCAGCCGTGCAAACCATTCCCAGCTCTTCGGAAATCGAGCACAGCCTTTTGAAATCCCTCCGTCTGACCGAAAGCCGCACACTTTTTCCCGTGTATTGACAGCCCTCGTACATAACACCATTTTCCTTTAAACCGTTAAGAAACTTCTCGCAGCTTTCCCCCGAAACCTCTGCGGAAATAATTCCTCCTAAACTGCCCAGCATCTTATACCTCCTCAAATTCAACGGAAGATATTTTGCCGTTTACCACAATTCCGTCCGTGTTATAATCGCTGATAGTCAGCCCGCTGCCCCATACCGAAACGATAACAGTCGGCGTTTTGACCTTCACATATACGTCATTGTATTCCACTATCTTTCGGCAATGGTCTATTTCCAGCAGATGATTTCCCGATATATATACAGAAGTGTCAAGATAAGCATTTCTTTTCCGAAGCTCGGATAAGCTGTCCTTGATATTTCCCACAGCAATTCTCCTTCCTTGTTGTGCTATAAACATTATATTAGAGGACAGCCCCGCATATACATTATTTATATGATTCGGAAAGGACAAGAGCAGATGAAAATTACAAAAGAATCCGTAAAAAACGTGCTTTTCGCAGCAGCCGCAGTCAGCTTCGGAGTGCTTATCGTCGTCTATTCAAAAGCAGTCGCCGCCTCGGTTTCCACCGCCTTGGAACGCTGCTTAACGGTAATTATCCCGTCCCTTTACATATTCACCGCCCTGTCGGGATTTTTCATAAGCAGCGGCACCTATCAACTGTTAGGTAAATTCTTCGGAACGTTTTCGAGATACATTCTGAAACTTCCCGAAGAACTGTTCGGTATTTTTCTCATAAGCTCTGTGGCAGGCTACCCCATCGGCGCAAAGCTTATCTCGGAATTATACGACCATTCCGAGATAAACAAAAAGGACGCAGAAAGGCTTCTCTGCGTCTGTTACTCCAGCGGTCCGGCATTTGTTATCGGAACTGTGGGACACAGTATGTTTGCCGAATCCATCAGCGTTAAAGCGGGACTTGCCCTGTTTCTCTCCAATTTTTCCGCAAATCTGCTTCTGCTTGCCCTGATGAATATCCGAAAACCCGTCCCCGAAAAAACCGATAAAAAAGCAAAGCTTGATTTCTCCGCCGACATTATGGTGAACTCCGTTGTCGGCGGCGGCAAAAGTATGCTGATAATCTGCGCCGTCATAATCTTTTTTGCGTCGCTGACCGCAATTTTGTCCGTAACGGGCATTGTCGGAAAATTATCTCTCGCCGTTTCAACAGCACTCGGTATCTCTCAGCCACTTTCGGAAACGCTGATATGCGCATTTATGGAAATCAGCTGCATTACGGGACTTGACAGTGCCGCACTCTACCCAGCCGCCGCCGCAATGCTTTCCTTCGGCGGCTTATGCGTCCTGCTGCAAATAAAAGCAATAATTGGCAGCCGTTTTTCGCTGAAAAGCTTTCTGCTTGCCCGTCCCGTATGCGCAGGATTTTCATATATATCTGCCAAGCTTTTCTTTTTGCTGTTTGACATAGACATTACCTCGGCAGCATCGGTTACTATTTGTGCAAACAATACTAGCTATTCACCTGTATTAAGCATATTTTTGTTAATTATGACAATTTTATTGTTGTCTGAAAAAAGTATAGCCAAATATAAAAATATGTGATATAATGTACATAGATAAAAAATCAGCAAAGAAAGGACTGTTTATTCATTATGGCAAAGAAAAAATTATTCGGAAACGATATTCCCCCTCAGTGTCAGTATTGTCACTTTGGTAGCAGAGCCAAGGACGGAAACAAGGTACTCTGTGAAAAAAGAGGACTTGTCCCCGGTGACGCTTCCTGCCCAAAATTCGTCTACTCTCCCTTAAAGAGAATTCCCGTTAAGCAGCTGCATATCCCGGGAAATTTCGACGACGAAAATTGATCAAAATACATAAACGGTCAGCGGAACTCCTGCAAATCGGAATTCCGCTGACCGTTTTTTATTTGCAAAATTTTACTTGATAATGACCTTGTGGAAAATCTTCTTTCCCTTCTTCACAACAGCTTCACCGTCAATGGTAAGCAGTGCGTTGGGATCGGTCACCTTTTCGTCATTTACCGAAATACCGCCCTGCTGAACAAGACGTCTTGCCTCGCTTCTGGAAGGAGCAATCTTTGTCTTTACCAGCACATCGAGAATGCCTATCTTTCCGTCTGTCAGGTCATCGGCAGTCAGCTCGGTGGAAGGCATATCCGCAGCGTTTCCCCCGCCGCCGAAAATGCTCTTAGCGGATTCCAGACACTTGTCCGCTTCCTCCTGTCCGTGGATAAGCTTGGTAAGCTCGTAAGCGAGAATTTCCTTTGCCTTGTTAAGCTCTGCGCCTTCCATAGTGCGCTCCATCTCTTCGATCTGCTCAATAGGCAGGAATGTAAGAAGCTTCAGGCACTTGATAACGTCCGCATCACCCACATTTCTCCAGTACTGGAAGAAATCGTAGGGAGATGTCTTTGCGGGATCCAGCCAAACTGCACCCTTTTCCGTCTTGCCCATCTTCTTGCCCTCTGAGTTGGTAAGAAGTGTGATGGTCATAGCGTGAGCGTCCTTGCCAAGCTTCTTTCTGATAAGCTCCGTGCCGCCCAGCATATTTGCCCACTGGTCGTCGCCGCCGAACTGCATATTACAGCCGTACTTTTGGAACAGCATGTAGAAATCGTAGCTCTGCATTATCATGTAGTTGAATTCAAGGAATGTCAGACCACGTTCCATTCTCTGCTTGTAGCATTCAAAGGTCAGCATCTTGTTTACCGAGAAGCAGGCACCCACTTCACGGAGAACGTCCACATAGTTTAGATTTAACAGCCAGTCGCCATTGTTCACAAGAATAGCCTTGTCATCGGAAAAATCAATGAAACGGCTCATCTGCTTCTTGAAACAGTCAACGTTATGCTGAATGGTTTCGGGGGTCATCATCTTTCTCATATCGGTCTTGCCCGAAGGGTCACCGATCATTGCCGTGCCGCCGCCTATGAGCACGATAGGCTTATTTCCTGCCATCTGCAGACGCTTCATCAGGCAGAGTGCCATAAAGTGTCCCACATGAAGGCTGTCCGCCGTTGGGTCAAAGCCGATGTAAAAGGTTGCCTTTCCGTTGTTGATCATCTCGCTGATCTCCTTTTCATCGGTGACCTGAGCGATAAGTCCTCGTCTGGTAAGTTCTTCGTATAAAGTCATTTTTTATTCTCCTCTATATTAAAATATTTTTTACATGATTATTTTTCATAAACGATGAAATCAAAAACTGATCTCACGGATACCACCGCCCTTCAATGATATAATAAACGTCCTGTATTTTCTGCCCGCCGAAGGCAGGCAGAAAATACAACTAACCAAAATTCAACTCAAACAAAATATTTATGTGATCTATAATTCTTCAAGTATAGTAATTGCACAATAATGCAGTATCTCAAACTGTTCGAGAGCAATATCCGAAAGCATTTTCAGATGTTCTCTTTCAAAATCGGCTATCTCACTTTCGGAAAGAGAAGCACCTATTCCACGGCAAGCCTTGATGCGTCCGTTCCAGCTTTCACGGGTAAACGGTATCTTTACATCAAATGTTTCGGCGTGTACCTTTCGGAAATATTTTTCGTAGATCTCGGGAACAAATATCTCCCGCCGCATATCGCCCTTGCCCGTCCATTTGGGATTGTATCTGAGAACAAGCTCCTCGCTTTTACCGGCAACATTATCTTCATAAGGCAGCCAGCCCATATAAAGCAGTGCAAGCCGTCCGCCGTCCTTGAGCATATCTGCAAGCAAAGGAGCGGTTATCTCATGGTCAAAATAGAAAAAGCATTGACAGGCGGTAACAGCATCAAAGCTGCCCTTGGGAAAGTCAAGCTTTTCTGTGGGACAGCATAAAAAGTCAATGTCCATACCGTTCTCAGCCGCCAGCATTTTCGCTGCATTTATCTGATTTTCGGAAATATCCGTCCCCGTGAATTTTGCACCAAAACGATACATATTTCTCGGGATAACACCCGTACCCGTGCCGATGTCAAGCACCCTCTGCCCCGCCGTGCAAATCC
>JAEDOB010000289.1 GCA_016302225.1 Oscillospiraceae bacterium
GGTAAGTGTCAGAGCCGCAAGGCCTGCGATAATAACTTTTTTCTTCATGATTATCATACCCCTTTACATAATTTTTTTATCGAGGAAACGCATATTTCCTCAGAGTTTGAATTGTCAATATCCGTTAATTATTCTATCATAATCGAGCCAATATGTCAAGTACAAATAAGGGTTTAAGAATTTTTTGTGAATATGCACACCAAAAAGGGCGGAATTTGCGGATATATTGGATATTTATGTTTATCCTGTACGGCAAAAACAGCGAAAATCCCCGCTTCGGACATTACCGAAACGGGGAAAATCATATCTCTATAAAACTTACGGGATTTCCGTTGGCTGTGGACAGCCTGAGCAGATCCTCAAACGCCATAAGCACGGTAGCCGTGTTGTCATTGGGGTGTGCGCCGACGCTTTCAAGCCCTCTCAGCTCCTTGTCGAAATAGACGGGAATATCTCCCGCTTCATTATTCAGCAGGCAGAAGGGGGAAACCGAACCGGGAGTAATGGAAAGATATTCCATCAGACGCTGCTCCGAGGCAAATCCCAGACGGGTTGAACCTATCTCTTCGGCTATCTTTTTCAGGTCTGCACGCTTGTGAAGGGGTAGGACTATCAGGTAAAAATGCCGTCCCTTTGAGTCCCGCAGAAACAGGTTTTTGATAACAACGTCATTTTCCGAGAAAAGGGCAGGATCTTCGTCCGCTTCACAAAACATCGCCTTGTGTTCGATCAGCTTATAGCGGACGCCGCTTTTTTCAAGCAGGTCGAGGACTTCCTTTTTGTAATATTTCATCAGTATGCTCTGCCCCAGTAAACCATCTGCTTAGCGGGCTTTCCGCAGCATACGCATACATCGGAGATCTGCTCCTGGTCAAAGGGAATACATCTTGAACCAACGCCTGTAACTTCCTTTACCTTGTCCTCGCAAGCCTCGTCGCCGCACCACATTGCCTTGACAAAGCCGTTGCCGTTCTTTTCAAGTGCTTCGGTGATCTCGTCCATGGTCTTGCAGGAGTAGGTGCGCTTTTCTCTGTTGGCAAGGGCGTTTGCGTAAAGTCCGTCACGAACTGCGGTAAGCTTCTCGTCAACTTCCTTTTCAAGGTTATCCAGAGATACGAAGAACTTCTCTCTGTTATGACGTGTAACGATAACGCACTGATTTTGCTCAATATCCTTGGGACCTATCTCAATACGAACGGGAACGCCCTTCATTTCATATTCCGCAAACTTCCAGCCGGGAGTATTGTCGGAATCGTCCAGCTTAACTCTTACGCCTGCCTTAACAAGACGCTCCTTTATCTCATTAGCCTTTTCGAGAACGCCCTCCTTATGCTGCTGAACGGGAATGATAACAGTCTGTATGGGAGCAACTGCGGGAGGAAGAACCAGACCGTTGTTATCGCCGTGTGTCATAATAACAGCGCCGATAAGACGTGTTGTAACGCCCCATGAGGTCTGGTGAGGATATACCTTTTTATTGTCCTTGTCGGTGTACATAATGTCGAACGCCTTTGCAAAGCCGTCGCCGAAATAGTGAGATGTGCCCGCCTGCAGCGCCTGACCGTCGTGCATAAGCGCTTCGATAGCGTAGGTGGAAACTGCGCCCGCAAACTTGTCGCTCTCGGTCTTTTTGCCCTTGATAACGGGCATTGCAAGGCATTCCTCGCAGAAGGTCGCATACACGTTCAGCATACGCTCCGTTTCTTCGATAGCCTCCTCTGCGGTGGCATGAATGGTGTGTCCCTCCTGCCAGAGGAACTCTCTCGAACGGAGGAAGGGACGGGTGGTCTTTTCCCATCTGACAACGGAAACCCACTGATTATAAAGCTTCGGCAGATCTCTGTATGAGTGAACGATGTTGGAATAATGCTCGCAGAAAAGCGTTTCGGAGGTGGGGCGGACGCAAAGTCTGTCCTCCAGCTTTTCATTTCCGCCGTGTGTTACCCATGCTACTTCGGGAGCAAAGCCCTCAACGTGGTCCTTTTCCTTCTGGAGCAGACTTTCGGGGATAAACATAGGCATACAAACATTTTCGTGACCCGTAGCCTTGAACATACCGTCTAAGATACGCTGGATATTCTCCCAGATAGCATAGCCGTAGGGACGAATTACCATACAGCCCTTAACGCTGGTGTATTCCACAAGCTCTGCCTTCTTGCATATATCGGTGTACCACTTTGCAAAATCCTCGTCCATTGAGGTTATTGCGTCAACCATTTTTTTGTTATCCTTTGCCATTTGACTATTCTCCTTAATTTGAATTATCTTCGGAATTATCCGTATTTTCTTCGGGAATATCGCCGTCGTAAATGCTTCTTACAGCGGATTCCTCGGGGGACAGGGACTGTTTGTTTTCCTTGCCCACTATCCTGTCGATAAGCTTTGCAAGCTTCGGCGTAAGCACGGCAATTACGAACACCAAAAGCAGCAAGCCCACCATTATCAGGGCAAATTTTATCATCAGCTCCAGTGAACTCATATTTACCGCAAACATTTTTCTCCCTCCAAAAATATCATACAAAAACATTATAACATTTTTATCTGCGTTTGTAAACAGTTTTTCGGGAGTTTTTTTCTTACATAAAATACTTGTGCTTCTTCGTCAGGCTAAGCAGTATTTCAAGTCGGACAATATCCCTGAATTCGGGCTTTGCCATATAGTAAACGTAAGCTTCAAGCACATTTATATCGGGGACGGAGCGTCCTTCTATCTTGAAATTCTCAAAGCCCATTGGGACATATTTTTCGT
>JAEDOB010000032.1 GCA_016302225.1 Oscillospiraceae bacterium
AAAGTGCGTAGTCACCCTTGACCGAAAATTCTACCGTTCTTTTTTTAAGGTCATCAATCATAGTTTACCTCCTTTATATTTTCTTTTCTCATTATATAACATAATTAGAGAAATGTCAAGTCTTTTTTAGCAAACTTTCAAATTAACAGTTTATTTACAATTAAACAGTTGCAATGTGCTATACTTTTAATGTCGCCTTTCGGGGCGTGGATTGAAATTCATTTTATAATATAATGTTTTTATCTGCTTTGCCATGCGGCTCACCCCGCATGGCATTTTTTTGCTTTATAAAATCAACGCTTCGGGCGGAACACCGTCTACGGTTATTCCCAGTTCGCTGTCATAAAAGCCATCATGCAGAACCATTATCCCGTTACCGTAAACCGTGACCGCACCGATGTCAAGCAGCTTCTTCCTCATGTTGTCATAAACATTTACGGCGTATTTCTGCGCCTTTCTTGCTATCTCCGCAAAGACTTTGGGATCATTTTCGGAACAGAGCATGCTTATCAGAGTGTTTGCATCATCGTCATAGGGCACAATAATTCCCGATGTGTTATTGTCTATCACTTCAAATTTCCTGCCTGCCGTTTTAAACGCCTGTCCGCAGTATTTCAGACGCTTTATATTTTTTATCACAAATCTGTTTGTGTCAAGGGAAAGAAGGTCGATCAGGTCATCGGGGGAATTTCCGTCATTTACGTTATAGCGCATTTCATTTTTCGATTGGAGATAATACTTTTCAAAATACATTTCCATAGTATGGGGCGAAAGAAGGTCGCCGAATTTTCCGCTGTCTATGATACAGCGGGAAACGTCCTGCGCAGCCTTTATCTCCTTTAGCTTTCCAACATTTTCGTCCCTGAGATTTATGAGATATACGGGGCATACCTCGCCGAATTCATCATTTCTGTTGCAGCGTCCCGCCGCCTGCGCCGCATTGTCCATACCCGCCAGAGAACGAACCACGCAGCCGAAGGATATGTCAACCCCCGCCTCAATAAGCTGAGTTGTCACACATATGACCTTTTCCTTTAAATCAAGGCGTTTTCTCGCTTCTTCAATGACCGTCCTTCGATGCTGGGGACACATATTTGTACTAAGGTGAAGCAGATATGCCTTGTTGTCCAAATCACTGTCATTTCTGTCCTTCAGCAGCTTAAACATCGCAGAAGCAGCCGCTTTTGTATTTACCACCAGCAGCAGACTTCCTCTTTCAAGATATTTTTCATAGCAAAGCTCTGCCGCTTCATCGTATGTATAGCCCTTAGGAGTAACCATTGAAATTAGCTCTGTCCTCTTGAATATGCGGAAATCCTCCGTGTGATCTCCGATAATATCCATTCTGTCATCAAAAATTATGGGGTATTCCGTCTTATCAAATACAGGCTGAGTTGCCGAACATAGCACCACAGTGCTCCCGCATATCTTTGCAAGGAAATTCACCGCCATATTGAACATATTAACGCATTTCAGCGGCACCGACTGAACCTCATCAATTATAATGACCGCCCTGCAAAGCCTGTGCATACGCCTTACTGCCGTAGTTTTTCCGAGGAACAGCGCATTCAGGAACTGCACCATTGTCGTTGCAATAACAGGCTTGTCCCATTTTTCTGCCCGAAGCTCATATTCCCTAAGCTCATCTTCGGTATCAATATCCTGAATTACGTTGGAATGGTGTTCGAGAAAGAATTCATCACCGCACAGCGACCGAATAACGTCACTGTTTTGTTCAAGTATGGACATAAACGGCGCAATGTAGAAGATCCTTTCCATTCCGTATTCTCGGCAGCATTCAATGGCGTATCTCATGGAAGAAAGCGTCTTTCCGCCGCCTGTGGGAACAATAAGACGGCAAACGTCCGCTTTATGGTCCGCAAATGCAGCACAGCGTTCGGATATATCAGCCCTTTGCCTTGATATTCTGTCGGTCTTTTGGGAAAATCCAGCCAGCTTTTCCTGAATTTTCTCATTCATACTTTCCCAGACCCGACTTGCTTCGTATTCCATCTCGGTATGACTGTTTGACATAAAATCAGCCGTATCGGTACGGTCTGCATCAATAAGAACAGACTCCATTACCCGCTCCAGCATTCCCAGATAAAACGCAAATTCACGAGCATTCTGACTGATCGCTTCTATCCGTCCTCTTACAGAGCAATATTCGCCTGCCGCCTGTTTAAGAAGAACATCTATCTCCTCTCCGAAATACTCCCTAAATGCAGCCGACGCTTCTTCATAGCCTTCATCTTTGGAAATACGTTCCGAAAAACAGTCATTTCCATCTTCCTTCAGCCAGTCCTGAAGTCCGTGATGAGAAATAACAGTACGGGCAATAAATGCAGCTGTATTCACATACGCCTTATCACCGCTTTTTAACGCAAGCTCGTATATGTACTTTGCGCCCGCATAGCTGTGGTCTATCTCTCCCCGACTGTAATTTCCTATCCCGTGAATATAGTCATCAAACGCAGACCGAAGCTTTCCCGTATCGTGATTTAGTCCCGCAAGCCGTCCCGTACTTTTCATTCCTATGCTGTCGGCATATTTTTCGGCAAGTGCGGCAGTATTCAGTAGATGTTCGCGAACCGATTGCTCTTCATTGTCCGTTTCTCTTATATGTGCACAATATTCCATACAAATCACCTTCCTTATGAATATTCTATCACCAAAATTTACGCTTGTCAACAAAATTTCGTCAAAAATCGAGTTCGAATTATCCATTGGGTAACAATTTACACATTCAACCGTATTTTTCTCATTAATGTTACTATATCCTTTCGGAGCTTTGACCTCCAAGCTGACTTATTATAAACTTAGCCGCCTTGGGATTGGGGTTTTTGATGTTTACGGGATATTGCAGTTTTTTCTCATAAGTCCACATTAATTAGCACTCCTTTCCCACGGGAACGGGTCCTCTACCCATTTAAAGCAATCGCCGCCCGAAGCAAGGGACTGAACGGCGGTAACGGGACCGTATTTCTCCGCATAAGCGTCATATGCCTTTTGGCGAAGCTCGGTGTATCTGCCGAACTTATCGAGTGCCCGTCTGCATTTGGGGTGAGTATCCAGATAAAGCGTCAGCTCTGTGATATAGAAGTCGTACATTCTGATAGCGTTAAGGAGATTTCTCTGTTCATTAGTCATTGTACGGTACCTCCTTTCCTACAAAAGGAAGCACCAGGCTCGGAAAGATAGTTCCGTTTTCCAGCGCAGTATTTTCGGGGAGCGGCTCCTCCCACTGCTGAAAAGGTACATACGCCATTCCGAGGGGCGTTTCGGGCGGAAATGCGCTCGTCACGCTTTTAAAAGGACAGCCCATATTGTTTTCATTCATAGCAAGTTCCTTTCATAATGCCAATCGGACATTGGCATTAGCGTAAAATATCGGACGGAACAGCAGCCTTTCTCATTGAACACATAAGTCAACAAAAAGCGTTGGTCTGCCGTTCAGTATTATTCTATGCAATTTTGCATATTATGACACTGTTATTGCCTGTGAAAAATGTCACATTTTTACGAAAAAGTATGTAATAGCAAAAAAATTGCCGTGTTTTATTGATTTTCGTATAAGGATATGCTATAATTATAGTAAACGTCATATATATTTCTACCCGCCTAAGGCGGGTAGAAATATATACCTAACTCAAATTACTCTCAAAGTCAAATTATTTTTGTCGTTTACTATAATATTAAGGAAACACTGATTAAATTGCCGTTTTGATTTTCTCTGCTTTGCAAGTTACGTGTTCAGGTGTATCTTTCCCCGCCTGCGGCGGGGAAAGATACATTAATCAGCAATTCCTTAATCCACACGGGATAAAAAGAATATCCCGATAATCTTGATAAACGGAGGCTGTGCTATGTCGGCGGTACAAATTTTAATTGGTGATGATTCTATCGAATACGGCAGACAAATTCAAAGATATATGTCCGATAATTACCTGCCTTCCGAAATATGCCCGCATCTCGGAACCGCTGTCATCGAAGCAGCAAAGCGTCTGTCACCGAAAATACTTATCTGCGACGAGATACTGCGTGATATGAACGTTTACGATATAATAGACACTGTCCGCACAGACAGCACCGCAAAGCCGTACCTTATCATCACCACCCCCTGCCCCGACAGCCCTGTTCGCAAAAGATCACATCAGCTTCAAAATGCCTGCATTTTTATGAAGCCCTACGACCTGGATATTCTTTTTGAGCATTGTCTGAAAATACTGAACAATAATTTACAATTTTCCCCTTTACAAACATAATTTAATATGATATAATATATCTGTTGTATTGGTAAGCGCCCGTAGCTCAGCTGGATAGAGCAATAGCCTCCGACGCTATGTGCCGCCGGTTCGAATCCGGCCGGACGCACCATTGTACAGCAAAAACGGGGCAGCTTTTTTACGGCTGTCCCGTTCTGTTTTATAGTAAACGTCATATATATTTCTACCCGCCGAAGGCGGGTAGAAATATATACCTAACTCAAATTCCACTCAAAGTAAAGTAATTATTGCAATTTACTAAAGTAAATTATATTTTGGAAGGATACTGCCGCATTTCCGCAGCGGAGTTTTCCAGTGCAGACTGTTCCTCGGGCGAAAGGGGAATGTCCAGCAGCTTTTCCACACCGTCTTTTCCCACTACCGCAGGAAGTCCCAGACAAATATCATCAATGCCGTAATGTCCGTTTGAAAGGGAGGAAACCGTCAGCACGGAATGTTCATCTCTGACGATACATTCGCAGATACGCTCCACCGCCATTGCAATGGCATAGTAGGTCGCCGATTTTTTTCGAATAATTTCATAGGCGCTGTCCCGCACGTCCTCGTAGATACCTCGGAAAACGCTTTCGTCGGAGGATTTCCCGAAAATACGGCAGAATTCCCGCAGGTCAACGCCCGAAACACTTGCGCTGCTCCAGACTGCCAGCTCGCTGTCCCCGTGTTCGCCGATGATAAATGCGTGAACATTTCTCGGGTCAACGTCCAGATGATTTCCCAAAAGATATTTCAGCCTTGCCGTATCAAGAACAGTTCCCGAGCCGATAACACGGTTTGCGGGAAATCCCGAAATTTTCAGCGCCGCATAGGTCAGAACGTCGCAGGGATTTGACACCACCAGCAGTATGCAGTCCCTGTTGCGCTTGGTGATTTCGGGGATTATCTTCTTGAAAATGCCGATGTTCATATCCACAAGGTCGGTTCGTGTCTGCCCGGGCTTTTGCGCACCGCCCGCTGTTATGACGACAACCGCACAATCCTCAAGGTCGTCATAGGTTCCCGAATATATGGACATGGGACGGGTAAAGGGTATTCCGTGGGCAAGGTCAAGTGCTTCACCCTCCGACTTGTCCTTGTTCACATCAATAAGCACCATCTCCGAAAACAGACCGCTTTCCAAGAATCTGAAAGCAATGGACGCACCCACAAATCCGCAGCCGATTATGGCACATTTCCGAAAATCAACTCCGCAGTTATTACTCATAGAAAAACCTGCCTTTACAGTTATTTTGAAAATATTATTTGCCGTGAAATCAAAAATATTCTCAAAAAATCAGTTGAAATTGTTTTGCGGATATGGTATAATAGAAATAATTTTAATCCGAAAGGAATATAAAAATATGGCTGAACTTGTTTACAACGAGCAGGGTCGACTGCTCTTTACCGAGGAAATGCGCAAGGAATACACTATCCTTATTCCTATGATGCTTCCTATACATTTTACATTTCTCGAAAAAATATTCAATAACCACGGCTACAAGGTAGAACTGCTGAAAACCACGGGCAGACAGATAGTTGACGAGGGACTGAAAAATGTCCATAACGACACCTGCTACCCCGCCCTGCTGGTTATCGGACAGATGCTCGATGCGCTGAAATCGGGCAAATACGACCTTCACAAAACCGCCCTGATGATAACTCAGACAGGCGGCGGCTGCCGTGCGTCCAACTATATCCATCTGCTGAGAAAGGCACTGGAGCGCAACGGAATGGAGTATGTCCCCGTTGTTTCCCTGAACCTGTCAAATATGGAGAAAAACCCCGGCTTTAAGCTGTCCCCCAAGCTTTTAATGCAGCTGGTAACGGCTGTTGCATACGGCGACCTGCTTATGTGGGTAGGCAATCAGGTGCGTCCCTACGAAAACAACAAGGGCGATACCGACAAGGTCATCGACAAGTGGACGGAATTCCTTGTAAACGGCGGAATGGGCGTTGAAGAAACGGCAAAATCAGGCTTCAAGCTAAAGGATTTTGACAAAAACGCAAAGCTCATCTGCGAGGATTTCGAGAAGATTCCCTACACCCCCGCAGACAAGATCAGAGTCGGAATTGTAGGCGAAATTTACGTAAAATTTGCCCCTCTGGGAAATAACTGCCTTGAGGAATTTCTGCGTAACGAAGGCGCAGAAGTCGTTCTTCCGGGACTGATGGACTTCCTGCTTTTTATGTGCGACCATCATATTGTTGACACGCAGATATATCATGTCAGATACAAGAAATATGTTGCATCCGGCGCAATGAAGGCGTTTTTCCTCGGACTGCAGAACAAGATAATCAAGGCAGTAAGCGGCACACGTTTCAGAACGCCCGAGCATTTTGAGAAGATAAAGGAATACGCCTCCGAATTCGTTTCCCACGCCAACAAAATGGGCGAAGGCTGGCTGCTTACCGCAGAAATGAGCGAGCTTATCCACAGCGGCTGCAAGAACGTTATCTGCGCACAGCCCTTCGGCTGCCTGCCAAATCATATCGTCGGAAAAGGCATGATAAGAAGCATCAAGACCAAATATCCCGAAGCAAACATCGTTGCCATCGACTATGACCCCGGCGCAACAAAGGTCAATCAGGAAAACCGCATAAAGCTTATGCTTTCCACCGCCAACGCAAAAATAGGAAACAGAAAATAATAACGAACCCGCTCCGTGTGAATTTCACGAAGCGGGTTTTTCAGTCATTTATCAGGAGAATATTTTTGTTAAGAGTATCCATCATAAGCTTTTTAAGCAAGGGTATTTCGGCGGTCAGAAAATATTCGTAAATATAGCAAACTCCGTAATCGAAATTTTCCTTGTTAAGAGTAACACAGCCGTCCGAAATCGCAGTGCCGATATTCTCGGAAATTTCACACGCCCTGTCATGATCGCCGTCCAAAAAGCAGCGGTGCATCTCCTCCCTGACTTCGGGATTTTCCTCACAGTAGTGAAATAATCTGTCATAAAGGCTTTCACTTCCTCCGACTATCTCACCAAACTCCGTGTTAAAGGAACATTCCCCCAGAATTTCCGGGTCAACTCCCCTTTTTTTGCAGCAATACTCGGTTTCATCATCGGTAAAAAGCACAATTTCCTTCTCGATGATCGGTGCAGTCAGAAATGCGGACTCAAAGTCATTTCCCAGCGGATATTTTGCCGCCCATTCGTTAAGATTTGTCACCCGCCCGAAGCAGTAATAGCAGAACCCGACGTCCACCGCAAACTGCGTTGAATATGCCTTAGTGAGAGCCTTAAAGAACTTCACGTCCTTTTCAAACTTAGCATAATTCTTGCCGTTGTCATTGTCGATATGATATGTCCTGCGATTTAGAAGCTTGCGGATATCCACAGTCAGGACATTGTTTGAATTGTCTGCAAAGGACTTCACATTTCCCGTAACCGCCTTGAACATTATCAGCGGAAGGATAGTGTTCAAGCCCTCAAATTGTCCTGCCGAATCCTGAATTCGCTTCATATTATCCAAAATATCCTTATCGAATACTTTTCGCTGTATGCTGAGAAGATAATCTCTCGTTACCTTAAATGCAGCCGTAGGTACCTTTGAATTGCACTTGACCTTGCTATGCTTCTTTGAAACAATGTCCCGAAGCCGTTCCAGACGCCTTGCATATTCCGCCTCGGCAATGCAGTAATCCTCGAAAATGTCCGCCGAAACTGCCAGTGCCCGCTTGTCTTCTTTTGATGCTTTATCCGCATCTTCGGCTTTATATGGATAGATAACGCCCTCATCAAGAAACAGCAAAATCCACAAATATGTAAGCTCGGAGCTGTTTTCCCGTTCAATAAGCTCGCATACCCCTCGGCAGGCGGCAGATTTTCGGGAAGGTTCTATCCCGTAACGTTTCAGAATATCCTTGAAATTCTCTCGAAAATCGCTGACGCTGCAAAGGTCGCCTTCCTCGTCAAAGTAATATTTCAGATTATCTTTTCCGATAGCCCTGTCAAGGCTTTCGTTAATCGCACGTATTTCCTTATCCGTCTGCAAAACAGTTTCACGCAGTATGCTAAGTAAGCTTTTCATAACGATCCCCCTCTGAGGATAATTATAGCATACTTCCGATGATATGACAATATTTATCGGATAAATTCCGCAAAATTGTCAGCGTCACGGCAAAAATCTTCAAGAAAACGGTTCACATGATAGCCGTCCGTTGTCGCATGATGACAGGTAATTGACAGCGGCATCAGCAGCCTGCCACCCTCCGTGAAATATTTCCCCGCCTCCACCGACGGAAAATAGTAGGGCTTGTTCTCAAAGCTTGTCACCGAAAAATGTGAAAAGCTTACCCAAGGCAGACAGGAAACCGTGTAAGCATTGGGCGGCGGAGGTGTCTGCGGCTGACAGAGTACGCCGTGATTTTCCCCGTAAAGCCGTCCGTTTTCAAGATAGCGTTCGTAAAATGTCATAAAATCATCGCTGTACTCCGTCCACATAAAGGAAATGGTCTTGTCGTCCTCGTGAAATGCTGCATACAGCGGTGTTAAGGTATCGTAAAAGCCCAGTTTACCGTCCTTTTCGGCAACCTTGAATTCCGTCTGACGATTAAGATTTTTCGTTACCAGCCAGAGATATGCAGGGAAAAATTTTATGCCATTTTCCTTGCATACAGCCTTTAGCTTTGTAACATCAACATTCACCGTAAGCGAATATCCCGTAGGTGCCATTTTGGAGAAATAGTAAAACATCTGACCTCTGTTCCAGCTTTGCAGATCGATAGGTGTAAAATTCATTTTGATCTCCCCTTTCAGATCTATGATAACACCATATTTCCTCGAAATCAATAAACGCACCGTTTACAATACTAATTTCTAATCAAAGTTTAGATAGGAAATTAGTATAAAAAAGTCCACAAAAAACGCCCCGAAAATTCTATACGCAAATTGTATAAAATCGCAGAAAATAGTTGAAATATATTGTTTAAAGTGATATACTTTAAGTATGTGTAGATATTTTCGGGGAGGCAGCTGAAATGAAAGATAAAAACAGACTTACCATCGGCTTTCTGATACATCATCTTGACAATGACTATTCCAAAGCCCTGCTGAAGGGTGCTTCGGCGGCAGCGGCTGAATCTGACGTAAACCTTGTAATCTATCCGGGACGTTCCCTGAACTGCCAGCTGCAGGACAGGAAATACACCGCCTTTGAATATCAGCATAATGTGATATACAGCTACGTTTCCGCCAATGCGCTGGACGCAGCCGTGGTTTCGGCGGGAACTATCGGTTCGTTCGTCACCAAGGAGGAATTCAAGGCGTTTCTCGACGGCTTTGAGGGACTGCCCATCGTCACCACCGAAAACATTGTCAGGGGCTATCCCTGCGTGCGCCTTTGCGGAAGCGGCATAAAGGACGTTATATCCCATCTCGTAAAGGAACACGGCAGAAAACACATTGCCTTTGTTTCGGGACCGAAGGGCAATGCCGATGCCGACGAACGCCTTGCATATTACAGAGAAGCATTGGAGGAAAACGGTCTGGAATACGACCCCGAAATGGTCGCTTACGGCAGATTTTCCGAATACTGCGTCGATCTTGTCGGCGACCTTATAGACAGGAACGAGGGGAAAATTGACGCCATCTGCTTTGCCAACGATATGATGTGCAAGGGCGGATATAAAGCCATCGAAAGCCGTGGTCTGCGTGTGGGCAGGGATATTTCCGTTACGGGCTATGACGATTCGGAGGTTGCCGCCGCACTTGTTCCCCCGCTGACGACCGTCCGTGCAGACGCTTCAAGGCTGGGCTACCGTGCGGTGAAGGCTTGCAAAAACAGGCTGTATTGACGAACTGACAAGCCTTGGCTCTGCCCCCGTTATCAGAAGCTCCTGCGGCTGTCAAAGCACTTCGGGAAATGCAGCACTGGGCGCACTTGCAGGCGCATTCTCCGCAGACAAGCTTGCGGCGCACATTATCTCCGAATATGTTGACGAGTCCCCCATGGGAAACGATGCCGAAGCAGCTATTGATACCATCAGAAGCTTTATTGCCGAGGTGCTTGAATTTACCGCCAAGGGAGATACTTCAAGAGAGGCTGTCGGAAAATGCCTGAACGCCATCGGACGGCTTTCCGAGAAGCAGGTCATTCTCCATATCGGTGCCGAAAAGACCGTTGAAATACTGAAAGCCCTTCGCACCGCCGCAACAAATATATGCAGCGATGACCCCGCAATGAAGTCCGCAGTTTACGAGATAATGGAACGCTGCCTTGAAGCTGTCATCACAAAGGTCGTTTCCATTCACTACAATCAGATGGACGACCTGACGTTCACCCATTTCCTTATAAACAACATCACCAAGGATATGACCATTTACGGCAGCGACGAGGAAAAGTGCTATTTCTCCATCGTCAACAACCTTTACCGCATACATATGTCAAGCAGCTTTATTTACACCTACGCCGAGCCTATCATTCACACAAACACCATGGAATGGAAACGTCCGAACACCATAATGCTCAAATCCTACCACGACGGCGAAAGCCTTGCCGCAGTTACGGGTGATGCTCAGAATATGAACGCAGACGATTTCTTTTGCAACGGATTTACGCCCACCCGCCGCCGCACAGCCATAATCTCCCCCCTGTTTATGAACGAGGAGCATTACGGAATTATCGTTAGCGAGCCCGAATTTGAGTATTTCACATACATCTATTCCATCACTCCGCAAATTTGCACAGCGATAAAGCTGACAAAGCTGGTTTCACAGCTGGAAACCTCCCTTGACGCTGCGCAGTTCAGAAACAGTCAGCTGAACCGTATGTCAATGCTGGACGAGCTGACAGGCGTTTACAACCGAAGAGGCTTCTACGAGTTCACCAACCGTATCTTCAAGGCTCCCGAAAATGAAGGAAAGCACGCTGTTCTCATTTTTGCCGACCTTGATAATCTCAAAAAAATTAACGACAATTACGGTCACGATGACGGAGATTATTCCATCAAATCCGCCGCAGACTTTATCAGAGGCGGTCTGCGCAACACGGATATTGTCGCCCGTATCGGCGGAGATGAATTTGCCGCCTTCGCCCTCTGCGACAATGCAGCCATAATCAAAACTATCCCCCACCGTATCAAGGGCATTGCAGCCGAGCATAATCTGAAAAGCGACAAGCCCTATAATGTCACTGTCAGCATAGGAATTTACGAGCTGGAATGCAGTCCGACAGGCAGCGTTCAGGCGTATATGGACAAAGCCGATGCCGCACTTTATGCCGATAAGAAAAACAAAAATCCCGATATTTTGAAGCATTAAAAAGCCGCTTATCTAATCGACATTTATATTTTTCTGTTGCCTGAGTGACGTGTTTAAGTGGGTGTTCCCCGCTAATCGGTATTTCATTAAAATTCGCCCGTTCATCTGCAATTTAACAGATGAACGGGCGTATTTTTTTTCAAAAAATCAGCAGTATTTTTTCTCCAATTCCGCAAGAGTCGGCTGAATTTCTTCAAGTCGGTACTCGCTGCCGTCAGCGCTTCTGTCAATAAATCTGTGATTATAAAGTTCACGGCGAAGCGTTGCGGGGTCGCCGAATGTATGCAGTTTTTTCAACAGTTCATTAATCTCCGATTCGCTGTAAACCCTGTTTTTCTCAATAAATTTCGAGAGATAAATCAGCGCATACAGCTTCATTTTACACTTTGCGGGATATGCCGTCAAACGTCCGTCGACGTCGAGAAAGCTTTTCAGCAGCGTCTTATATGAAATGTGACGGTACATTCTCGCAGTTTTCCCGCCGTCCTCCTTAACCTCGCAGAAAAATTCCCAGCCGCATTTTTCATAAAAACTCGTGTGATCTGTGATAAGATAAAGCACGGGAAAACCCATTTCCGCCATATCATCACAAACGAGATCAAGCAGCATTTTTGCAAGCCCTCTGCCCCGATATTCCTCCTCGGTGTAAACGGCGCAGATATTCGGCGTCAGGTCCTTGCGCTCATGAAAATCATTTTCTATAACACCCATACCCGCAATTATTCTGCCGCCGTCAATAACAACATACCACTGCGGAACCTTGTTTTTCTTCTGTTGACATTCCTCAATGCTTTGCAAATACGCTTCGGCGGACACGCCCCATTTGCCGTGAAACCACTCCGCAGCCGCACTGTTTATATCGGGATTTTCCCGAAGCTTAACAATTCCAAACTCATTTTCCATACTAAACATCAGCCTCCAGCTGACAGTCACAAGGCTCCTTTTCAACGTGAGGTGCGCTGTATTCCTCCGCTTCTCTGCAGCCGACCGCCTTATAAAACGCCTGACTTTCCACCGAGGAATGTGCGGAAATGTAAAGCTTCTTTGCACCGTGATTTTTTGCCCATTCCCTTGCACGGTTAAAAAGCTGTTTGCCTATGCCTTTCCCGCGAAATTCCTCCGAAATATGTATGCACGACAGCTCCAGATACTGCTTTTGGCTGCCGAGAAATTCCGATTCCACCGAGGAAAATCCCAG
>JAEDOB010000290.1 GCA_016302225.1 Oscillospiraceae bacterium
CCAGACAATGCCCCCCAAGGCTTATATGTTCGGTATGCCCTATGAGTGCTATGAAAAGCTCCACGTAAGAAAATACGGATTCCACGGCACATCTCACCGCTTTGTTTCCGCTGCTCTTGCCGAGGCTATGGGCAAGGACATCAAGGACCTGAAAATCGTTTCCTGCCATCTCGGAAACGGTTCCTCCATAACCGCTATCGAAGGCGGAAAGTCCATCGACACGACCATGGGCTTCACTCCCCTTGACGGCGTTATCATGGGAACACGAAGCGGCGCAGTTGACCCCTCCGCAGTTGAGTTCGTTCAGAAGAAGCTTGGTCTTACAGCCGATCAGATGAGCGATTATCTGAACAAGAAGTCGGGATTCCTGGGCATTTCCGGTATCTCCAGCGATAACAGAGATATTGCCGCTGCTGCCGCAAAGGGCGACAAGAGAGCTATCCTTGCGGGTGAAATGCTCCGTTACGAGATCAAGAAGTACATCGGCAGCTTTGCAGCTGTTATGAACGGTCTTGACGCAGTTATCTTCACAGGCGGTATCGGTGAGAACGCTCCCGAGGTAAGAGCCGACGTTTGTGCAAATATGGATTATCTCGGCATCAAGCTGGACGCTTCCAAGAATGACGGTCTGAGAGGAAAGCTTTGCAAGATCTCCGCAGACGATTCCAAGGTTGAGGTTTGGGTAGTTCCCACCAACGAGGAGCTGCTTATTGCAAGAGATACACTTGCGCTTATTTCCAAGTAATTTTTCTCATATAAATAGTATGTCCCCCGCCAATGGATTTTGACGGGGGACTTTTTTTGCTGTAAAATTATCAAACAATTTCGCCCTGAACAGCCTGATTTCTTCTGATTTTCTTAGAAGTGGTCTTGTCAAATTCCACTCTTCTCAGACGAATTCTGCGGATAGTTTTGGACGATGTGAGGGTCTTGTTTATCTCCATAATAAGCTGTGTCAGGTCTGCGCCGATAGCCTTGTCGTCAGCTTCGCCGTACAGGTCAAGGTTCGGGAAAATTTCAGCGGTAATAACGCCGTCCTCGGCATATACCAGCACTTCCTTTACCTTGTCAACCATTGCAAACTTGTTTTCCAGCTCCTCGGGAGATACGTTCTCGCCGTTGCTGAGGATAATAAGGTTCTTCTTTCTGCCTGTGATGAAAATGCGGTTTTTCTCGTCAACGTAACCCAGGTCGCCCGTGTGAAGCCGTCCTTCGGAATCAAGTGCCTCGGCGGTAGCGGCTTCGTCCTTGTAGTAGCCCTTCATAACAGAGGGACTCTTTACGGTAATTTCGCCGTCAATAATGCGCACATCGCAGCCGTTTACTATTGTACCAACCGCTTCGCTGTACTCGTCCTGCAGGGTCGCTGTGGAAATTCTCGGTGAACATTCGGTCATACCGTAGCCCTGTGCAATGGGCAGACCAAGGGCGTTATATCCCTTAATAAGCTCGGGACTGAGATATGCTCCGCCGCTGTAAATTCCCTTTAAGCGTCCGCCGAAAACAGCCTGTGCTATCATAGCGGGAGGAACGTCGGGCTTTGCCTTTGACGCTGCCATTATCTGCTTGTAAATGGTTTCCGCTATCATGGGAACAAGCAGAATAAGTGTGGGACGGAAAAGCTTGAGATTTGCCGCAATTCTCAGGAGAGAATCGTTTACGCAGACAGATGCGCCGTATCTCAGAGAAAGGAGAATATCGCAGGTAAAGCAGTAAACGTGGTGAACGGGCAGAACCGTCAGCAGCTCGTCCTCGGGGGAGCTTTCGTTGTCCTGGCAGGTGGTGTTGTCCACGAAATTGCCGTGGGTGAGCATTACGCCCTTTGGCTTGCCTGTTGTGCCCGATGTGTAAACGATAGAAGCAAGTGCCTCGGGAACAGCGTCCTTGCCCTCTATGGGCTGATATTTTTCAAGAATATCGGACAGAACATTGTCTGCACCCTCGCAAGCCTGTAATGACACATAAGTGTGTACAGCGGGACAGCTTTTCTTGATAAACTCTATCATGGGAGTGTATCTGGAATCATAGAAGAATATCTCCGAATCGGAACGGTTTATCAGCTCGCAGATGTCGGGGCAGGCAAGCTGTGCGTCCAGCGGAACGATAACATTTCCGTCCAGAACGGTACCGAAATAGCACTCCAGATAAGCCGCACTTGTGGGACCGATAACGGACGCGTGGACCTTGTTCCCCTTAGAAACATCCTTGATGAAGGCGTTTACCTTCATAGCGTTTTCGTAGAATTTATTGAAGGAGGTTTCGGCAATGCCGCCCTCAGCCTTTTCCTTTATGTATGCCTTGTCGCCGTATTCCTCTGCGGCAAGTCTGACCAGATCTGCAAGGGTCTTTATTCTGTTCTTGTCCATATTTACCTCCTAAAATCAAGCCTTGCGGGACTCGATGTACTTAACGGCTTCACCTACTGTGTGGATATTTACGACCTCCTGCTCGTCAACGGTAATGCCAAGCTCGTTTTCCATTTCACCGAGAAGGCTCATAAAATCGAAGGAGTTAAAGCCCAGATCCTCGATAAATCTGGAATCCTCGGTAATAGCTTCGGGTTCAACATCAACATAGTTGCAGATAAGTTCCTTCATTTTTTCAAGCATTTTTATTTCCTCCATAATAATATTATCGGGTCAAATCAATTCAGTGCAGCACAAAAAACCATAATATCATTGTAGGGGCGGGGTTTCCCCGCCCGCAGATTTCAAAGTTCTGTCGG
>JAEDOB010000291.1 GCA_016302225.1 Oscillospiraceae bacterium
CCTCAGATGAATTTCTATAATGTGACCCTTGTAGGCAACAAGGTGCTGTTTGAGGGCGGCGAAACTATGACCGTTCCCGGTTCTGTACTGTCAAAGCTGAACAGCAAGGACGGCGAAATGATAATGGGTATCAGAGGCGAGGACATCAAGCTTGACCCACAGAGCATTTCCGTATATGAAGCGGACAAAAAGAGTGCCGTTGTGGAGAATGCCGAGGTTATGGGAAATGAGAATAATCTGTATTTCACATTCGGCGGAAGTCAGACCATTGCAAGAGTTTCAAAATATGAGATAAGCGGAATCGGTGACAAGATAGATTTTGTGTTTAGTCCCTCAAGAGTTCATTTCTTTGACAAAAATACGGAGGTTTGCTATGTCTGATATAATTCGTCTTAAAGCCCCCAAAGGTTGGATAAATGACCCCAACGGATTTATATTTTACAAGGGTGAGTATCACCTGTTCTATCAGCATTTTCCCTATGCTCCTCAGTGGGGAAGAATGCACTGGGGACACGCCGTAAGCACAGACCTTGTTCGCTGGGAGCATAAGGATATTGCACTTTATCCCACAAAGAAAAATGACCGCAGCGGCTGCTTTTCGGGAAGTGCGGTTGAGCATAAGGGCAAGCTTCATATCTTCTACACAGGCGTTGACTATACCGAGGAAAACCCCGAAAATATTAACGCTTGTCTTAATGATGAATTTACCGCCGCACAGCTTTCCATTACCTCTAAAAACGGCTATGATTTTGATAATATAAATGACAAAATTACCGTTATTCCCCCTATCGAGGATAAAAATATCGGCTGCAAAAATCACACCCGTGACCCAAAGGTATGGCGCGGAAAAGACACATGGTATATGGTTCTCGGCAGCACAGTAAACAAAAAAGGACGTCTGCTTTTTTACAAAAGTACCGACCTTGTGAAGTGGGAATATCTGAACTTTTCCGAGAAGGATAATATGGGCTGGATGTGGGAATGTCCCGACTATTTTGAAACGGACGGAAAGGGCGTTGTCATATTCTCACCAATGGGATTTCTCAAAGATGAAAAGCCTTATGACGCTGTTGCAATATGCGCTCTTGCAGACTTCACAGAGGAAACGGGAGATATGCAGATTTCCGACAGTTGGCAGCTCCTTGACTGCGGCGAGGATCTGTACGCCCCCCAGAGCAATATCGACAAGGACGGACGCAGAGTAGTAGTTGCGTGGGCAAGAATGCCTGAGCCGTTTGAGAAAAACAGAAGCGGAATATTCTGTATCCCAAGGGTAGTTGAGGTGAAAAACGGGCATATTTATTTCCGTCCCCACCCCAATGCGGTAAAGCTGTTTACGAAAAAAATATCATCTCCAAATGAAGCGGGTGAAGGCGGTTACAAGCTTAGCCTTGATATAAAAAACGGCGAGGAAATTAACATCGGCGGATATATTCTTTCAAGGAATAATGACCGCATAAAAGCCGACCGTTCCAAAGTTTTTGCGGGACATAACGAGATAAAATGCGTCTTTGAAACTCCCGAAATAAATGAGGGCAATCATCTTGATATTTATGTTGACCCCAATCTTATTGAGGTATATATCAACAACGGCGAGTATGTGCTGACAAATACGGTTTACGGCTTGTCCGATGAAATTTCCGCAGAAAATTATGAGCTGTACGCCCTTTCAGAATGAGGTGATTTGAATGAAAAAGTATGATGTTGTGGCACTTGGTGAGCTGCTTATTGATTTTACCGAAAACGGCATTAGTTCACAGGGTAATCCAATTTTTGAAGCAAACCCCGGCGGTGCGCCCTGCAACGTTCTTGCCATGCTGCAAAAGCTTGGAAAGAAAACCGCATTTATCGGCAAGGTGGGTAACGATATTTTCGGAAGGCAGCTTACCGAAGTCGTAAAGACAGCGGGAATTGATGTTACAAATCTTGTGACGGACAGCAGCGTTCCCACTACTCTTGCATTTGTTCACACACTTCCGGGCGGTGACAGAGAGTTCAGCTTTATCCGTGACCCGGGTGCAGATATGATGCTCAGAAAAGACGAGATAGACGAGGAAATTCTCAGATCCGCAAAAATATTTCACTTCGGCACTCTTTCATCAACACATGAAGGTGTGCGTGAAGCTACACGATATGCGATAGATATTGCAAAGGAAAGCGGTGCGCTTATTTCCTTTGACCCAAATCTCCGTCCGCCCTTGTGGTACTCTCTTGAAGATGCAAGGAGGGAGATAGAATACGGTCTTGAAAAATGTGATATTCTGAAAATTTCCGATAATGAAATAGAATTTATGACTGGACTTACCGATTATGACAAGGCTGTACGGAAACTTATGGAAAAGTACAATATAAAACTTGCCTTTGCTACTCTCGGCAAAAACGGCAGCCGTGCATATTACGGTGACATCAAGGCAGAGTGCGGAGTGTTCAAGGTCGATACCATTGAAACCACAGGTGCAGGAGATACCTTCTGCGGAAGTGCGTTAAATTTTATTCTTGAACACGATATAAACCGTCTTACGGAGAATGACCTGACAGAGCTTCTTACCTTTGCAAACGGGGCTGCTTCACTTATCACAACACGCAGAGGAGCATTGAAGGTAATGCCCGAAAAGGAAGAAATACTTATACTAATCTCCAATGAATAATGCTTTTTGACCATTAAATATAGAAAACGACAAAAATAATTTTATACTAATCTCCAATGAAGGTGTAGACAAA
>JAEDOB010000292.1 GCA_016302225.1 Oscillospiraceae bacterium
CGCTCGCCGCAGCCGATGTATACGATAATATCAGCATCGCACCATTTTGCCAGCTGATGCTGCGTCATAGTCTTACCCGTTCCGAAACCACCGGGGATAGCCGCAGTACCGCCCTTTGCAATAGGCAGCACCGTGTCGATAACACGCTGTCCCGTAATAAGCGGACGGTTGATAGGCAGACGATTCTTAATGGGACGAGGCTCTCTGATAGGCCATTTCTGACAAAGAGTTAAAGTGACCGTTTCGCCTTTTTCATTTTTCAGCTTGACTATCTCGTCATCTATCTTATGCTCGCCGTTTTCTGCGACCCAGATTATCTCGCCTGAAACATGGGGCGGTATCATACAGCGATGCTCAATAATGGACGTTTCGGGACAAACGGCATAAATATCTCCCCCGCTCACCATATCGCCCACAGACACCTTTACCGTAACGTCAAAAACACGCTCCGTATCAAGAGTAGGTACATTCAGACCTTCGGCAATAAATGCGCCGCTTATGTCGTAGATTTTACGAAGCGGACGCTCAATACCGTCAAAGATGTTGGAAATAATACCGGGGCCAAGCGTTGCGGACATAGGCGCACCGGTGGTATATACGGGTTCACCGGGCTTTAAACCGGTAGTGACCTCGTAGACCTGAATGGTAGTTTCTTTATCGGTAATGCCGATAACCTCGCCGATAAGGCGTTTGTTTCCGACATAAACCATTTCAAGCATTGAAAAATCCGTGGTGTTTCTGACCTTGACAACAGGTCCGTTGACCGAATAAATGCTGTTCAATGCTTTCCCTCCGTTCTCAAATTATAAGTGTTGAGAAAATACCGATTTTCGTCAACTTAACTTTTGTGATACATTGATCGGTATTTCATCAGGCAAATGAATTTCTGCCTGCGAACTCTTTCCTCTGCTCGTCAAGAGCAAAGTCAAAGGTTCTGTCGGAAATAGTGCCATTTTTCCTGCTGTACACGGAAAGTCCGCCCAGATGAATATGCTCGTCCGTCTTGAACTCAACCTCGGCATAGTCCTTTTTCAGCAGCTCGGACAGCTTTTCGTCCTCCTCGCCGATATAGACAATATCTCCCGCAGCGGGAGCAGCCTCTGCAAGCAGCTTTTTCATATAAACCGCATAATCAGCGGACATTCTGTACTGCGCAAGACGCTTTGAAACGGCGTCAAAAACCTGTCCCGTCAGCTCTTCTCTATGGAGAAGAACCTCTTTCTTGGCTTCAAGCTCCAGACGTGAAGCTTCTCTAAGATATTTTCCGCTGACTTTTTTTATGTTCTCCGCATAATATTTATCGGCAGTTTCGGCAGACCTTGCGTTTGCCTCCTCGATAATAGTGCGGCTTTTCTTCTCGGCTTCTCTGATTATCTCGTCCACCTGATGGTCTATCTCGCTGTTGACAGCCAGAGAAAACCGTTGAAGCTTTTCGTTGTTAATTTCTTCCATAATAACCTCCGTTACAGCTTCAGACCGATAGCGTCCTCAACATATCCCGATATAGTGCTGGAAATATCGGAGGTTGCGTGACGGTCGGGTATCTCGACGATAAGCGGACTTTTCATATTCAGCTTCATATCGAAAACCGTTTCCCTGCACAGCCTGACAAGCTTTTCGGTCATAAGGATAACGGCAATATCCTTGTCGGCAGCCGCAGCGGCAAGAGCATCCTTGACTTCCTGTTCCTCGTGAACGACTACTCCCCTGATACCCGCAAGCCGCATTCCCATTTCGGTATCTACGTTATCGCTTATAAGAAAAAACTGCATCAAACCACCTCCGTTTCGGAATTTGCACGAATCTTAGAATTTATTGATAATAAGGAATGCAATAAGGAAGCCGTAAAGTGCAACACCTTCACCCAGAGCAACGAAGATCAGAGCCTTGGAGAATACCTTTGGGTCCTCGGAAACAGCACCGATAGCAGCAGGAGCAGCAGCGGAAACGGCAATACCGCATCCGATAGAGCCAAGTCCAACAGCCAGAGCAGCTGCAAGGTAAGCAAAGGATTCAGCGTTGTTTACAACATTTGAAACAGCCTCAGCAGTTTCGGCAGATACAAGATTTCCCACAGGGAAAACAACAGCCATCAGCAGAACAGCAAAGAATGTGCAAAGATTGCCGATAAGTGCGTGCTTTGCCTTTTCGCCTGTGCTGTGCTTGCGGATAATCCCCGCAACGGGAACGGAAAGAAGAATTACAATAAGAAGCGGAATCAGAAAAATGTACATAACAATGACCTCCAAAATGTTTTAAGAAATTTATTCAATCTTTTCGTCATACTTGACCTTGACGGGTTCAAAGGGCTTGCCGTCGCCGTCATAGAAGCGGGAGAATATCTCGTAGAATTCAAGTCGAAGAACCTGAATACCCACCAGCATACCCTCCAGGAACATAACGAAAATATTTCCGAGAATTACCACAAGCAGCGAAGCACCGCCGTTTGCGCCCTCTGCAAGAGCCATTACCACAGCCATCATGCCTGCGTGTGAAAGTACGAAGCCGCCGACTCTTACGAAGGAGATAGTGTTTGTCGCATAACCCAGCAGGAACTCAAAGCATTCAAAGAAGTTTGAAGCGATAAAGTCGCCTATCCCGCCGTGTATCTCAAACTTTTTGCCTTTGAGCAGACCGCCCAGCGGTTCACGGAAGAACATTATGAGAAGCGGAACAACTATCAGACCGATAATATAAGCGGGTGTGAACAGCGAAACGCC
>JAEDOB010000033.1 GCA_016302225.1 Oscillospiraceae bacterium
GCTTGTAAAATTCTTCATCGGTGTGAAATTCATTTACATTGTCAAAATCTGATTTTCCAAGCGTCAGAAGTCCTATCATTGTCAGCAGAATATCTCCGTTTTTGATTTGCGGCTGTGACCTTTTTTCGGTTCTCATTCTGTTGGCTTTTTTGATAAGGTCGGACTTTCCCAGAACTTGTCCTACAAGGGATAATCCGCTGGGGGTTATCAGTCTTTCATTGCTTGTTACTATCTCTATTTTCCGCATTTTCCTCTTCACCTTTCCGGTGCTGTTTTTCAGCTTTTCTTATGCTTCTATTATACCATATTTTCGGGCTTTTGGGAAGAGGTTGCGGGTTTAGTTTTGCGGAATCAGGGTTAATCAATAAAAACCGCTGAAATAATTATCATCTTGGCGGGAAACACCTATTGACCTGTATTTTGTCAGAAAACTATTCCATCAGAACGATCGCAGAATAATTATCCGCTCCGCTGCCCATGCGTGAAAAAAGTATCTTCTGCATTTCTTCAAGCCATTTATCGGGAGAATTTGAACGGCGCAAAGCCTTCTCCATTTCTTCTTCCAGCACATATTGCCAGAAGCCGTCCGAACACAGGAGAAATGCGTTGACATCGTTTTTTTTCTTTACCGAATAGACCGTGCTTACGGAAGGCTTCATTTTTTCCCCGTCAACTCCCAGTGCCCTGACAAGCCTGCTGCGGTCTGTATCGGAACGTATCTGCGCTTCTGTTATCTCCCCCATAGCCACCTTTATCTGCGATACGCTGTGATCCTTTGTCTGCGATGCTATCCTTCCGTTGACGAAATGATACAAGCGGGAATCTCCGATATGCGCCCAGATATACTTCCGTTTGTCAATATCCGCAGCAAATACCACAGCGGTGCTTTTCATTTTTGCGGCTTTTGTCTGGCAGGCAAGTATGCTTCGGTTAGCCTGCTCAAGCACTTCATTCATTTGCTCCATGTTGATCGATGTGACCCTGTCAAAATTATCGGATATGGTTTTTACTGCCGTTTCCGAAGCTTTTTTTCCCTGTCCGCAGCCGCCCAGACCGTCTGCGACCACTGCTGCAAGCCTGCCGTTTTCCGACCTGACAAACACGGAATCCTCATTGATCTCACGTCCGCCGCATTCGCTTATGTATGCGTATTCCATATATGCCCCTTTCCGATTACTGACCGTCTGTGTTCTCTTTATCCACCATTGTAAAGCTGTTTTCGCATAGCTCAATGTTCTGCTTATTTTCATTGCTTATATCTGCGGAAAGATATTTTTCGCCCGAACGATAGAAAATTTGCGCATCACGCAGAAATACACTTTCGCAATTTTTTGCATACAGCTTTCCGCAGCAGATAAGCTCAATACTGCCGTCATTTTCCTTGTAATAAATCAGGTATGCCGTTTCGGAAGTGTTCAGCGCAAATGCCGCACAAATGTAATATTCATTTTCACCGTCCCCGTCCATATCCTCCATGACATAGCTGTACACAGGCTTATCCTTTTCAAAATCAAAGCCGTGCTCGCCGACATATTCGCTGAATGAATTTATAGCGGGCGGTATTATCAGTACACCAAAGGACTGCGATACCGGAGGGTCCTCTTTCTCCAAAGAAGCCGGTTCAATAGGCGCTATGGGAGAACCGACAGACGGCTTTACCTTCAGAAGAGCTGACGGGTCATCGGCAGCGGCTTTTTCGGTATTGGCAAGGTCAATAACCAGCCTTCCTCTGATATACGCCTCATCTTCATAAGTCGGCAGACCGTACATTACTGTGGGAGAATAGGGTTCATAGCTTGGTGCCGCAGTCACTATCTCTATCCTTTGGGAGGTCTGAGGAGCTTCTGTGTACTGTGTGACTGATTCGTCGGTCGTATGCAGCGCAATGGCTTCTTCGGCGTCCCTGTCGGACAGCTTAATTGCGGAAAATGCCGCAGCGACAATGACCGCAGCCACCAAAGCTGCCGCAATTATCGGCTTTTTCCGAGAACCTGCCTTGCCGTTTTCATAGAGAACCTTATACAGCTCGTCCATGCTCTGCAAACGGTCCTCCTTGTTGACAGCAAGACCCTTCATTATTGCCGCTTCACAGGCAGGCGGGACATCATCGCAAAGCTCCGACAACGGCGTAAGCTCTGCCGAATCCTGTATGCGTGCCACAGAATCGGGGGGCTTTTTTCCCGTTATCATGCGGTATAATACGGCAGAAACGGCATACACATCAGTCCACGGTCCCTGCCCGCCGTGACGGCTGTACTGCTCAAACGGCGCATATCCGTATTTCACGATTACCGACATACTTTTTTCGTCGGAATAATTTCTTGACGCTCCGAAGTCTATCAAGATAGGACCGCTTTTTTCGGAAATAATAATATTATCGGGGCTTATATCACGATGTATAAGTCCTTTTTTATGCAGCTGTGAAAGGGCTGAAATGACAGGCTTCAGAATTTCCGATGCTTCTAAAAAGCTGACTCTTCCGCCCTGCTCTGTAAGATAGGTTTCCAGAGATTTTCCGCTGACAAATTCCATAAAAATATAACCCGTGCCGTTTTCGGTGATATAGTCCTTTACATTGACAATACCCTCCATTCCGTCAAACTGCGCAAGCTGTTTTGCTTCACGTTCAAAGCGTTCAAGACCCTTGGAAAATTCATCGTCATAGCCCGAAAAGGGATAAATAGTCATACCGTCGGGAGAACTGAATCCACGTCCCGATATTTCTGCGGGATAATACTCCTTTACCGCATATTTGGCATTCAGCTCTTTATTGTAAGCCGTATAGGTTATTCCAAATCCGCCCTCACCTATCGCCCGTCCGATAATATATTTTCCGCCGATAACGGTAAACAGGGGCAGCTGATAATCCTCCCAAACATATTCTGTTGTGTTAAATCCGCAGTCGCCGCAAATTCCGTCTTTTATATTACTGCCAAAGCAGTCGGGACACATTTCCATAGATTTTCTCCTTATGTATTTTTATTTATCATTTCCTCGGCATTTTCAACATATTCCACATCAATATTATATTTTTCGGCATATTCTTCGATATAGCCTATGTCATTTGGAGTTGTGTATATTGTATTTACATAGCCCAGATCATTATCGGATATATAGGTTACAGTGCGTGGGATAAAAACGCTCCTTGCATTGCTGTAATCACTCAGACAGGTTTCTTCAAGCCTTGTAACATTACTGCCGAATATAATGTTATTTATGGCGGCTGCCTTCTTCGGACTGTCGGAATATTTTATTACAACACAATCGTCATCCGTAAAATATTTGATGATGTTTTTTGTGTAGTCATTGTAATCGACAAAAGAAGAGGAAATAGCAGTGTCCGGCACCCTTCCTTTAGGGTCAGATCTTATAAAAAAGTATTCAAATTTTACCACAATGCAGTCTGTATAGCCCCTCATACTGCTCACTCTTATCTTCCTGTCGGCGTAAAGAGAATCAAAATATTCCTTTATCCGACTGTTATAATCAGCACTGCCATCACAAAATTGCTGATAAGTAAGATTTGTTAAGTATGAACTGCCTGTGTCGATTATCTCCATGCTTTCGTTTTTCGTATATTGGTCGGAATTAATGTAAAGGGTACCTCCGGTCACATAAAATTCGGGAACATTATCATCGGTAAACTCCACGGAATACATTTCTTCCGCAAGCTTTTTTACCGCAGGACAGCTGCTTTTTCCCACGGCTGTAATATATTCGGAAAATTCACTTATCAGCTCATCGGAAATTTCCGTATTGTCGGGGAAATGAACATTGTAATAGGAGGACGGCTCCCTTTTAAGCGACCTGATAATGCTTTCCGCAGCATCGTTCGTTATCCCGTCGGAAAGGTAAATATCCGATAATGACCTTCCCCAGACAAACTGTTCATCCAAATTGCTGTGCAAAATAAATCCCGCAGGAAAAACTACACTTTCCAGCTTATCGCATGAACCGAAAGCGTTTGCCCCCATATAAAGCTCTTTGGAGGGCAGCTCAATATTTTTTATATCCGTACCGAAAAATGCGTTTTCTCCGATATACTCCACACTATCGGGAATATTTACCTCGGTCAGTGATGTATGTGAAAAGGCTTCTGCTCCGATATAGCTGAGCTTTTCGGGAAATGTGACCTTCTCCAGAGAGGAAATTCGCTTGAAAACTCCGTCACCTATCTCGGTTATACTGTCGGACAATACCGCCCGCTTGATAGTATGTCTGTACTCAAACCATGTTTTGCTGTCGGTTTCCAGACGTCCTTCCGCATTGATATTTAACACACCGTCATAGGTAATATACCAGCTGCCGTTCTCCAGCTCGCCGAAAGCAATATCAGCATATATATCTTCCTCCGGAACAGAAGTCTGAACACTCTCCGTCTGCACGGAAAAATCCGCAGCTTCAACGGCAGTGATCTCCTCGGAATTTTTCGGCAAAATGAAAAAAACTCCTGTCAAAACGCAAACCGCCGCCAATACTGCAATAGGAATAAGCCTTCCGATTTTTATATCATTCTGCTCCTGACGGTATAAAGCATCATAAAGCTCATTTGCCGAAATAAAACGCTCGCCTGCATTGACCGACAAGCCCTTCATTATTGCTTTTTCACGCTGCTTTGAGATCCTTACGCCAAGCTTTGATATGGGTATCGGCTTAGCATTTCCGCCCAGCCTTTCCATAGCGTCGGGAGGAACTGCTCCCGTTATCATTTTATATATAGTGGCACAAAGGGCGTATATATCTGTCCACGGTCCCTGAGCACCGACTGAGGTGTATTGTTCGGGCGGAGCGTACCCATGCTTTAATATGACCGTCATTGACTTATCGGCGTTATACTCTCTTGCGGAACCGAAATCAATAAGGACAAGCTCATCATCAGCGCTTAAAATAAGATTATCGGGACTTATATCCCTGTGTATTATCCCTTCCCTTTCTATTTTGTCCAGAGCGGAAATAATGGGCGCAATAAGGGTAAATGCCCTTTCGGGAGAAAGCCTTCCGCCGTTATTTTCAAGGTACTCTTTTAGGGAAATACCCTCAACGAAATTCATGATTATGTAGCCTGTGTTATTTTCGCCGATAAAGTTTTTTACATTTACAATATTTCTTATACCGTCAAATTTTGCAAGCTTGGCAGCCTCCTGTTTAAAGTGCCTCAGACCATTGGAATATTCGTCGGCAGTATCGGAAAAGGTTTTTATTTCGGTTCCTGCCGTTCTCGATGACAGCCCACGGGGAAAATATTCCTTTACTGCGCATTTGCTGCCCAGCGTTTTATCATATGCCGCATAGGTGATACCGAATCCGCCTTCGCCGATCACTCTGCCTATCTCATATCTTCCGCCGATAATTATCCTCGGAGCAAGACAGGCTTCGGGGCAATGATATTCCGATATGTCATAACCGCATGAAGAACATATGCTGTCGGCACCTATCTCTGTAAAGCAATTTATACAACGCATTATTCATCACCAATAGTATTTCCGATCACCTGACGGTATGATGCGGGTGTTTCCCCATCATTTGCGGAGAAACACCCATCAAAAGCCTATTCTGTTTCCTCGGACGTATCGGGACAGGACAGCATTTCATCATCGGAACAATTATGAATGCACTTTTTATCGGGGTTGTAGGAATATTCCCATATATCCGAAAAGGTAAGCATGGGGTCCTGACACATCATACACATCATAAGAAAATTTTCATAAGGATTAGCGGCATACAGATGCCCGAATCTGCACCTTGTCAGCGTTTCGTTGGTGTTCCTCACAAAATTATAGTAATTTCGCTTAACATCAACATCGCTTCGCATAGCAAGCGTTTTTTCCGCAGCAATAATAAAGCAGAGCGTTACCACATCAAACCTTTCGGGCTGCTTTATCCCCTTTTTCAGGTCGGAAATACGTTTCCTGTTAAACCGTTTTTCACCGAAAAGCCCGCATAATACAGACTGTGTCATAGGGCACAGATTTCCGTGGCTGTCAATGGGAACGCCCGCATATATACGCCGTTCAATATCCAGTGCGCTGATGCCTTCCGGGCTTTTGGGCGGCAGGGTTTTTCCCATATTTTCATTTTCATAATTGATATTTTGGGCGATTATCTCACAAGCCTCATCATACAGGCTTTCAAAAACCTCCCTGATGGTTTCTGACTGCTTTGTGCCCTTATATTCTCCGAGGAAATTCATAAGCTCCTCCTCACTGACGATACGCATAAGATAATCCTGTATCATAGAAGGAGAAGTAAGGTTTGTTTTTGATGGAGAGTCAACGCCCGAAATGTCCTCATACTGCGCTGTCAGACGCTTCATATCCGCATAGGAAAGCTCATTTCTGAAGCAGTACCAATAAATGACCTCATATGGGTCGTTAAAATCGAAATCCATATCTCCGATGGCATTTATAAGAAACTCAGAAACCTCGCTGCTGCTCATTTTCAAGCCAAAGCCAATGAGAAAAACGGTATCTCTGGTCACACAGTGCTGAGAAAGCCAGTTCCCCGCAGCGGCAGAAAGCTTCGTACCCGACTCCGCCATTGAGGAAGGGACCTTGTTTTCCCGAAAAGAACCGATTATGTATTCACGGTAATCAACGTCCTGACGGCTTCTTCCGCCGGGATGGACTCTGCGGTAAATAAATCTTTTGAGATAATCGCAGAAATGGATACGTCCGATCTTGTTTTTCAGATAGTTATAGATCGTTTCCGATTCCTGATTGAAAAAATCGCTGTTTTCGATAATATCGTAAAACTCATTTTCCGCAAGATTTGTGAATTCAAAGGCTTCTGTATTTTCTGCAATCATATTGAGCTTTCCCCCGTTAATAGAATAAATGCAGAACGGTTCGCCGCCTTAGCACTCTGGGCTTATTATCCGTTATACTATAACAATTGCAGAGTTAAACTACAAGCTATTATAACATAAACCGCACCAAAAATCAACGTTTTTTTCAAAGGAATATTGAAAAACCGTTCTGCCGTTTGATTTATTTATATTATATCACAGCATTTTTTTAATCTTGTAACGTCGGTTTTACACCTCTCGGCAATGCCCCGTATATGGTAATACAAATAACAGCTTGTTGTGAAAATACACATATATTACTGTGCAGTTATTGTACTATATTGCTAAACACTCTTTAATTCATCAGCGGAAAATCGGAGGTAAATTGCTGTAAATAAATCAGGTAAACCGCTTGTTACAGCTTTATTCTGCCGATATGCTATAATCAAAGCATCGAAGCAATCCAAGGATAACGGCTTGCAAAATTATGATTATGAAGGGGTCATTATTTATGAGTACAAATTTATTTACTGCAGAGCAGGAAACTTTTTTGAGAAATAACGGTGTTGACACATCTTTGCCGGTTTTTCCGCTTAGCTGCCGGATCGCAGCTAAAACCATGGAATTTCAGGACATCATTGACAATTATTGCAACGCTCTGGTAAAAAAAATAAGCGGCGGCTATGAATCGGAAGAGGAGCACAAGAAAAAGTACCTGAAACAGCTTATTTTCGGCGGCGGCTATCACTTTCACATTATTCTGTTTCTTGTGTTAGCGCTGATAATAGGCACAATTTTGGGATTTATCATTCAGATAGAAATGGGTTACAGCCTTTTGCATCTGACCGATGGAGAGCTTGCTTTTTGCAGGGGAATGAGATATACGGTTATTGCATTGTGCTTTGTAATTTTTAACGCATTATCATTGTTCGGCTATCTTTTGAAGAATCGTAAAAACATAGATATGGAAATGAAACAATTCAGAAGTGAAGTCAGCCATTATCACAATACTATGAAGGATTATGAAGAAAATAATGATTCAAACAGCGAGAAGCTTAAGATGTTTCGTGATATTATGAAGATAATTTCCGCCGACAGAGAAGCTATCCCGGAAAAATATTGGGAATGGGGAAGCCTCTTCCTTTCATATTACAATGACAGAAAGGCAAATAACGTTTCCGAAGCTATAAGAGTCTTTGAAGAGGAACAGCACCGTTATCGGGTGGAATCTGAGATGGAACGACAGACCGAGCTTGCAAATCAGGCAAATATCGCCGCTCAGCAGGCACTTCAAACTGCAAGAAGCGCTCAGGCGTCCGCATCTGTCGCAGCCGGTATTGCAAACAGCAACGATCATTATCAGCAAAATCGCTACTAAGATATGCAGGAAATTCATCAAGAATTTACAAAAAATTAAGGAAATCCAAGGTAAAATGTTCGTTACAGCTTTTAAACAGTAATATATAATAAATGTGAAACGAATAAAAAATGAATTACAAATGTGAAAGACGAGGAATAAAAAATGAATTACAAAAAATTTATTGCAGCTTTAACAGCTGCGGCTATGATGGCGGGTATGACTGCCTGCGGGAATGCGGCGGAGAGCGAGGGTTCGTCAAACAGCACGTCGGGGAATGTGCTTTCTTCCTCTAATGAAAAAAAAGACGGCAAAAAAGAGGAAAAGAACGACGCTTATGAAGATACCCTAATCGAAAGCGGTAAAAGTGACGGTGATATAATATATAACGAATATAAAGAGCATATTGAAGTTTCCGGAATTAAGTCGGGTGTAAAAGAGGTCAATATTCCTTCAAAGATAAACGGAAAGCCTGTTACAAAAGTATTTGTACGTCAAGAAAATTATAATATTACGTCTGTTACCATTCCCGAAGGCGTTAAGGTCATCGAAGATAGTGCGTTTAAAGACTGCATAAATCTTACGGAAGTCAGCTTACCAAGCACTCTGGAGGAATTCGGTGCATCGGCATTTTCAGGTACACCTTGGAGAGAAAACTGCACTGAGCCGCTGTACGGAAATGATACCTTACTTTTCTATCCGAGAGCAGCAGTAGATGGAGAGGTAGTTATTAAAAATGGTACTAAAATTATCGGCAAGGTCGCTTTTGATGATTGCTTTCAGATGGAATCCGTAGTTATTCCCGATAGTGTAACCGAAATTCAAGAACGTGCTTTTGAAGGCTGCGACGGATTAACGGAAGTTGTCATACCCGACAGTGTTACCGAGATAGGTTCGGCTGCATTTAATATTTGCAACAACCTTGCATCTGTTAAGCTGCCTTCAAATATCACAGCGATAAATCGCAGCACATTTTCTCAATGCAAAAACCTGTCCGATATTTCCATTCCAAGCGGAGTGACGATAATAGGTGACAATGCTTTTGCTGAATGTGCGCTCACCGGCATTGATATTCCCGATAGTGTAACAGAAATAGGTGCCTATGCTTTTACACGCTGCGATAAGCTTACAAGCATTGATATTCCAAACGGAGTTACTTCTTTAGGCTACCAGGCATTTTATGATTGTGAGATGCTTTCAAGCATTAATATTCCCGAAACTGTTACGGTTATCGGCGACGGTGCATTTACCAAAACGCCGTGGTTCAGTGAGCAGAGTCAGCCGCTGATAATCAATAATATATTAATAGCCCATAACAATGCAGAGGGAGAAGTTACCGTACCCGACGGAGTTACGGCTATATCAGGTAATGCTTATTATGATTCGCGCATTACAAGTATAACTATTCCCGATAGTGTTACTTCAATTGGCGGAAGTGCTTTTGCGGATTGTTATTCTCTGAAAAGCGTGAATATTCCGAAAAGTGTGACAAAGCTCAGCAAAGATATGTTTGACGAAACATATTGGCTGGATAGTCAGCAGGAGCCTGTAATACTCAATAACTGTCTTATCAAATATGATTCTGCCGCAGGAGATGTTGTTATTCCTGACGGCGTTACCTATATTGGGGATGGTGTCTTTAGGGGCAACGTGGAAATTACAAGTGTAAATATTCCCGACTGCGTTACCGAAATAGGCACCGGTGCTTTTGAGAACTGTACTTCTCTGCAAGAAATAAATATTTCCGACAGCGTTACCGAAATAGGCACCGGTGCTTTTGGGAACTGTACTTCTCTGCAAGAAATAAATATTCCCGGCAATGTTTCGGTAATAGGTGATTCTGCATTTTTGGGGTGCAGTAATATACGCAGCATTACTTTAAATGAAGGAATAACAAAAATAGGAAACCGTGCTTTCATGGGAATATTTAATATCAGTGAACTTGTTATTCCCGAAAGCGTGACCGAGATCGGCGATTATGCTTTTTATGGCATTAATCTCTCGAAGGTATATTTACCTAAAAGCATGACTGAAATCGGCGAAGATGCGTTTCCAAATACGGTAATAATCAGAGAATGACCCCCGCACTGACCGCTTTCCCCCTTGCGGAATGTCAGAAAAATTTAACCGTCAAAGCTCTTATATTACGAACTTTAGCGATTTATTCAAACAATAAATACTGTGTTTACCAAAATACCAATAAATCTTTATGTTTATATGATATTATTAATACTAATCTCTGATTAGAAAGTGGACAAAAAATCTGTGAAAAAGCTTGTACTTATAGGTTTTGTGCAGATTTTTTGTCTACACCTTCATTGGAGATTAGTATAAGGAACCACAAATCTAATCGAATTTTAGATTTTTCTATTCCCCAAATAACGTATTTAGATGTTTCTGATACAGTATACACTAATAAGCATTATAAAAAGGAGCCGGATAAAGTATGAAAACAAGAAAAAGAATTGCAGCGGCGTTATGTGCGCTGACGTTTTCCGTTTCCTGCTTCGGGTCGGTAAGCGCGGGTGCGGAGGATATAATTATCGGTGCGTCCGAAGAACCCTTACTGCATGCTTCGGAAGGCAGCGTGACAATTAATGAATCAACATTCCCCGATGCCGTATTCAGGGAGTATGTACGGAACAATATCGATCTCGACAGGGACGGTATTCTTACACAGACTGAACGTGAAAATGTCCTTCAGCTGTTTTTAAACAACATGGGCATCTCAGACCTGACGGGTATAGGATATTTTCCATATATGATGTTCCTGGAATGCTACGGCAATTCACTCGAAAGCTTGGACGTAACGGGGTGTATCAGTCTGTACAGCTTAATGTGTTTCTCCAATAATCTGACAAGCCTTGAGCTAAGCGGTGCGTCTAATCTTAATACGTTACATTGCAACAACAACAAGCTGACAAGCCTTGATGTTAGCAGTAATACCAAGCTGACAAAACTGTACTGCTATGGAAATAAGCTTGAAACCCTAAATGTAAGCGGCTGTTCCGACCTGACTGTGCTGGAATGTTGGACCAATAAGCTTACAAGCCTTAACGTGAAAAACAATACAAAGCTGACAAACCTATACTGCCTCAACAACTCTCTTACAAGCCTTGATTTGAGCAGCAATACCGCTCTGAAAAATATCGAATGCAGTAAAAATCAGCTTGAAAGCCTTACTTTAGGCAATAATACCGCATTGGAAAAGCTGTACTGCAGCGAAAATAAGCTTACAAGCCTTGACATCGGCAGCAATACCAATCTGACTAATCTGGAATGTAACAAAAATCAGCTTACAAGCCTTAATACAAGCCAAAATACCGCTCTGAACTATCTGTATTGCGAAGAAAATCAGCTTACAAGCCTTGACCTCGGCAATAATACCACTCTGTACGGGCTGCATTGCAGCGGTAATCAGCTTACAAGCCTTGACCTTAGCAAGAATACAAGGCTGAAAAGCTTAGAATGTAACAGTAATAATCTCACAAGCCTTGACCTTAGCAAGCATAGCTCTCTGACTTGGCTGGAATGCGATTACAATCCGATCACAAGCATTAATCTTCACAGCTCCGCTTCTTTGACATTGCTAAGCTGCGACACAAGCAGATACCCTATCGGTGATGTTGCAGACAGCTATCCTCTTTCTAACCTGCCCATAGGCTTTGACCCCGCTAAGGCTTCTGATTGGAAAGGTGCCGAATATGACTCCAAAACAAAATCCCTGAAAGGCTTTACCTCAAACATTATTACATATACATACAGCTTTGGAAACGGCAGCTCCGCCGAATTCGAGCTGCAAATCAATTCCTACACAAATCCCAATGCTGTCGAGCTGGACGAAGCCACATTCCCCGATGATACCTTCAGACAGTATCTGTCCGATAACTTCGACAAGGATCACACAGGCGGTCTTTCCAAACAGGAGCTGGATTCCGTCACAAAAATATATCTATATGTAGTAAATTGCGGAGAAAACCCAGTGGCTGACCTAACGGGAATCGAGCATTTCAAAAATCTTAAATCTCTGGATTGCTCCTACGGTGCTCTTACAAGCCTTGATTTAAGCAAGAATACCGCTCTGGAAACACTGAACTGCAAAAACAACCAATTAGCATTTCTCGATCTGACCGCCAATACGGCTCTGGAAACACTTTCCTGCGACTATAACCGCTTCTCTGTCGGAGATGTTACCGACAGCTATTCCCTTTCAAACCTTCCCTCGGGCTTTGACCCGTCAAAGGCGTCCGACTGGACGGGTGCGGAGTATGACGCAAGCACAAAGTCGCTGAAAAAATTCACTTCCCGTAATATTTCCTATACATATGACTGCGGAAACGGCATCAGCAAAACCTTTGAGCTGTACGCAGACTCTGTATATTTCACTCCCGCTGCTCCCGTATTTACCGCTGCAC
>JAEDOB010000293.1 GCA_016302225.1 Oscillospiraceae bacterium
ATGAAAAAAACGCCGACAGAGCCATCAGGACGGCAATTATGACATAATTCAAGAAAATGACCTCCGTAAATTCTATGCGTTATCGCAAATAATAAGAAAATTCTGCCACTTGTGGGGCAGGTATTTTCTAACATTCTATCACATTATCACTCCTTTTTAAAGCAAAATCGATAAAGATTTACTATTTGTTAATATATGGATAACAGATGTATAGAGGAATGCCTTTAATTCCTTTGGAAAATGTGTTAAAATAATATTGTACGTTTCAAATTGCAATAAATAGGGAACCACTGATTAAATCAACAATTTCATTTTTCTTGTTACCTAAGTAACGTTTCTAGGTGGGTGTTCTCCCGCCTTCGGCGGGAGAACACCCATTAATCAGTTTTTCCATAGTATATCCTGAAAGGAAGCTCCCGATGATAGAAAAGCTTTTCAGAAAAATAGTTTCAATATTCCCAAAGCCCATACAGGACCTGTATTACAAGCTGGAATCGGTCATTCTTTACACATTTTTCGGTGCACTGACCACTGCCGTTTCCTTTATTACACAGTATCTTGCAAGCAGGGCAGGGTGCACGACTGCCGTATCTACCGTTATTTCCTGGATATGCGCTGTGACCTTTGCCTTTTTCGTCAACAAATTTTTCGTATTCAAGGAAAACAGCAAAAACGCTGCGGATATGCTTAAACAGGCGGGACAGTTTTACGCAGCAAGGCTTGTTTCGGGCGTATTTGAAGTCGTTTTCATGGTTGTCACCGTTGATAAGCTGGGACTTAGTGAAATGCTTATGAAGCTTATTGCGCAGATATTCATACTTATTGCAAACTATCTGTTCAGCAAGCTGATAATTTTCAGAAAAAAGACTGATGATTCGGAGAAAGGAACAGCGGAAAAATGATTTGCGTTACAGGCGATATTCACGGGGACATTACCCGATTTAACAATAAAAATATCCGAAAGCTCCGAAAAAACGACGTTCTCATTGTCTGCGGCGATTTCGGATTTATCTGGGACGGTACCAAAAAGGAGCAGCGTATCCTCAAAAAGCTGGGGAAAAAACGGTATTACATACTTTTTGCCGACGGCTGCCACGAAAATTTTGACCTGCTGAACGAATATCCCGTGAGCGATTTCTGCGGCGGAAAGGTCAGAGTTATCAGCGGACGGCTTATGCACGCCGAAAGGGGCAGCATTTTCGACATTGACGGAAAAAAGGTGTTCATCTTCGGCGGCGGACAGAGTGCGGACATCGACATCAGAAGCTCTGCCAAAAAATGGTGGGAGGCTGAGCTTCCCGTTGGCGACGAGATAGCGGTGGGAGCAAACAATCTGTCGGATATTGGAAATGAGGTTGACTATATAATTACCCATGAGCCGCCCGGTTCATTGAAGGAGCTTCTGGGCGTTGACACCCGTCATGTCAGCGAAATGCACTCATTTTTCGATGCCATAAAGGAAAATTGCCGTTTTAAGATGTGGTTTTTCGGAAAATGCCATAAAAACAAGATAATACCGCCAAAATATAAGGCGTTATTTGATGAATGTGTCATTATAGATAATCAGAAAAACAAATAAAATGTTAAATAAAAGTGCAGTTTGTTGGGCTTTGTCATATTTAGATGGAATTTTCTTCCAAAAATTTCCGAAAACCTCTTGATTTTTGGAAAAGCATATGGTATAATATGGAAAAGATAAAAAATATGGAGGTTACAACAATGTTAAAGAAAATTAAGGTACTGATTGGCGATAATTCTGAGGAATTCGGTGTGCAGATAGCCGAGGCGCTGCGGACAAGAGGCTTTGCCGTTTCCACCAGACCGAAGGACGGACTTTCCATCTTCGACGGCGTAAGAGAGGAAATGCCCGATGTCGTTCTGTGCGATGCGGTGCTGCCGAATTTTGATGCTGCCGAGCTTATCAGGCGTGTAAATGCGGGGGCGCTGAAAAAGCCGTTTTTCATCGTGACTTCTGCCTATTCCAGCTTAGCGGTTGAAAGGGAGATCACCCGCAACACAAATGCGTATTTCATGCTGAAACCCTTTGACAGCGAAACTCTCAGCGAGCGGATAATTTCCCTGACTGCCATCGGAAATATGCCGAAGGGTGTCCCCGCAAACGAAAATCTGGAGCTTATCGTTACCGAGATGATACATCAGATAGGCATTCCCGCACATATCAAGGGCTATCACTACCTGCGGACGGCTATTCTGCTTTCGGTGGAGAACAAGGAAATGCTGGAAAGTGTTACCAAGCTTTTATATCCCACGGTGGCAAAGCAGTATGATACTACGGCTTCAAGAGTTGAGCGGGCTATCCGTCACGCCATCGAAACCGCTTGGGACAGGGGCGACATCGACACCATTAACTCGCTGTTCGGCTACACGGTCAGCGTCGGCAAGGGAAAGCCCACAAATTCGGAGTTTATCGCACTTATTACCGACAAGCTGCGCCTTGAATACCGCCTGCGTCATCAGGAAAATCTGCTTTCGGAGAGAAATGCGGCTTCTATGTTTTGATATTAGGGCAGCAATTTGTAGGGGACGTGTTCCCCGTTCCGCATAGGCGAATACACAATAAAAGGACGCTCGGAGAAATTCGAACGTCCTTGATTTTTATGATAATTTTTTCAGTATATGCCCTAACCAAACGGAATTTTCTGCACTATATATACAGAAGCTTCTGAAATAA
>JAEDOB010000294.1 GCA_016302225.1 Oscillospiraceae bacterium
ATGGTGCTTCTCGGAATACTGATTTTTATCATATCATATATCCAAAGCTATTTTCCGCCTGAACGAACAAAGAAAATATTGGGACGTTTTCACGGAATAACGGCAAATATTATAGCCGCTCTGCTTGGTACGGTAACACCCTTTTGCTCCTGTTCGTCCATACCGCTTTTTATTGGATTTACAAGCGCAGGTCTGCCTATCGGCGTAACATTTTCGTTTCTCATATCTTCTCCAATGGTTGACCTGGGCTCCCTTGTGCTGCTTATGAGCATTTTCGGGTGGAAGGTCGCCGTTATCTATGTTTTGGTCGGACTTGTTATTGCAGTTGCAGGCGGTACTCTTATCGAAAAGCTGCATCTTGAAGATCAGGTTGAAGAATTTATCAGAAACGGCAAGGCTATTGATGTTCCGCAGGAGGAGCTGCATTTCAAAGACCGTGTAAAATATGCCGCCGACAAGGTTTGGGAAACGGCGAAAAAGGTGTTCCCATATGTGCTTATAGGCGTAGCCATAGGTGCAGTTATCCACAACTGGATCCCCGAAGAATTTATTGTAAATATCCTCGGTGATAATAATCCGTTCGGCGTAATTATGGCAGCAGCTGCAGGCGTTCCCATGTATGCGGATATTTTCGGAACTATCCCCATTGCCGAAGCTCTGCTTGCAAAGGGTGCGCTTCTCGGCGTGGTCCTGTCATTTATGATGGCGGTAACAACATTGTCACTGCCCTCCATGATAATGCTTCGCAAAGCGGTAAAACCGAAGCTGTTGGGCATATTCATTGCAATTTGCACCATAGGAATTATCCTTGTGGGATATTTCTTTAACGTGATACAAGGCTTTATTATGTAGGAGGTTTTATTATGGCATTATTTGATTTTATGAAAAAAACGGAAGAAAAAAAGCACCCTGTTGACAAGGCGCTTATGGCAAAGATCAAAAGCGTAAAGGTGCTTGGTGCAGGCTGTAAAAACTGTCACAGGCAGCTTGAAAATGTAAAAAAAGCTCTTGAGGTAATGAGCATACCCGTTGAAGCGGAGTATATCACCGATATGGAAAAGATAGCGGAATACGGCGTTATGAGTATGCCTGTTATAGTTGTGAACGAAAAGATAGTATCTCAGGGCAGAGTGCTGAAGCCCTCGGAGGTCGGTAAAATCCTGCAAAACGTAAAGGATTGAGAAAAAGCCGCCTTCGGCGTGTAGAAAAATATATAACGTTTACTATATTTTCAAAAAAGTATCTGAAATGACTAAAGACTTAACACAAGGCAATGTTACAAAAACTATGCTGATATTTGCATATCCGATGATACTCGGAAATCTCCTCCAGCAATTCTATAACATTGCCGATTCCTTTATTGTGGGTAAATACTTAGGCTCCGATGCTCTGGCTGCGGTCGGCTCCGCATACTCGCTTATGACGTTTATAACGTCGGTCATAATCGGTCTGTGTATGGGCAGCGGAACAGTTTTCTCCGTTTGGTTCGGACGAAGCAATAAGGAGCAGCTCAAAAACAATATTGCAGTATCGTTTCTGTTCATTGCAGCATTTACAGTGATCATAAATTTGCTGATATTTGCAGCCATTGATCCGATACTGCATTTGCTGAATGTTCCCGACGATATATATTCCTTAATGAGAGAATACGTATGGCTTATTTTCTTTGGGATATTCTTTGTTTTCCTCTATAACTATTTTGCGTTTCTTCTCCGTGCCATCGGTAATTCGGTGATACCTCTGTGTTTTCTCGGAGCAGCATCGGTCATAAATATTCTGCTTGATATTCTGTTTGTTATGGGAACAAAGCAAGGAATAAGCGGAGCCGCATTAGCTACTGTTATTGCACAAGCCGTATCGGGGATCGGGCTCGGTGTTTATGTTCTGATAAAAGAGCCGTGGCTTTGCCCGAAAATCGGTGAAGTAAGAATACATCGTGAAAATGTATTTGCAGTTATACGTCATTCCTTTGCTGCCTGTATTCAGCAGTCTGTAATGAATTTCGGCATCTTGATGATACAAGGTCTTGTCAACAGCTTCGGAACGGCGGTTATGGCGGCATTTGCAGCTGCGGTCAAGATCGACTCTTTTGCATATATGCCTGCGCAGGAATTCGGAAACGCCTTTTCCCTTTTCATATCACAAAATCACGGCAGCGGAAAGCAGGACAGAGTACGGGAAGGTATGAAAAAAGCAGCAGCAATATCTGCGGTATTCTGCCTTGGGGTATCGGTATTGATTTTTCTCTTTGCCCCGTACCTTATGCAGATATTTGTTAAGGCAGAAGAAACGGAAATTATCGGAATAGGCACAGGCTACCTTCGGATAGAAGGCAGCTTTTACATCGGTATCGGAATACTTTTCCTGCTTTACGGCTTTTACAGGGGTATTGAAAAGCCTGAAATGTCGCTCATACTGACATTCATTTCTTTGGGGACAAGGGTACTGCTTGCTTATGCGCTTTCACCTGTTCCCGCTGTCGGTGTATCGGGCATTTGGTGGGCGATCCCTATCGGTTGGGCTCTCGCCGATCTGACGGGTATATTGTATCTATTACATATAAAAATATCCCAACAATAGTAAACGTCATATATATTTCTACCCGCCGAAGGCGGGCAGAAATATATACCTAATACTAATCTCTGATTAGAAAGTGGACAAAAAATCTGTGAAAAAGCTTGTGCT
>JAEDOB010000034.1 GCA_016302225.1 Oscillospiraceae bacterium
TCTTCATTATAGGCAATACCGCCGCCCGTTCCGCCCAGAGTAAACGCAGGACGCACGATAACGGGATAGTCGATAACTCTTGCAAATTCAACGGCAGACTCCACATCTTCAACGACCTTTGAGGGGATAACAGGCTCGCCTATCTTCTCCATAGTGTCCTTGAACGCCTGTCTGTCCTCTGCCTTGTGGATAGTTTCGGGATTTGCGCCCAGAAGCTTAACATTGTGAGCATCAAGGAAGCCCTCCTCTGCCAGCTGCATAGAAAGTGTCAGACCTGTCTGTCCGCCCAGTGTGGACAGAACGCTGTCGGGCTTCTCAATTTCGATAATTTTTTTAACAACATCAAGGGTAAGCGGTTCAATGTAAACCTTGTCCGCCATAGCCTTATCTGTCATAATTGTCGCAGGATTGGAGTTGATAAGAACGACCTCCAGACCCTCCTGCTTGAGTGCACGGCACGCCTGAGTGCCCGCATAGTCAAACTCGGCAGCCTGACCGATAACGATAGGTCCCGAACCGATAACAAGTACCTTTTTAATATCTGAACGAAGCGGCATTTTACTCAGCCTCCTTATCTGCTTTGATCATATCAATAAATTCATCGAAAAGATAGGCAGTATCCAGCGGACCTCCGCACGCCTCGGGGTGGAACTGCACCGTAAAGCAGGGGAACTGCTTGTAACGCACGCCCTCGCAGGTGCCGTCGTTGGCGTTTCTGTGGGAAACCTCGCCCACCTCAGCGGGAACGCTGTCGGAAATTACCGCATAGCCGTGGTTCTGAGATGTAACAAAGGTCTTGTCCAGACGAACGTCCACCACAGGCTGATTTGCACCTCTGTGACCGTATTTCAGCTTTTCGGTCTTTGCACCGTTTGCCAGAGCCATCAGCTGATGTCCCAGACAAATGCCGAAGGTAGGTATTTTCAGCTTAATAAGCTCTTTAAGATTTTCGATTATCTCAACATTCTCCGCAGGATTTCCCGGACCGTTTGACAGCATAATGCCGTCGGGAGCAAGCTCCTTTATCTTTTCGGGAGTGGTATTTGCGGGCACAACGGTAACATTGCAGCCCCTTTTCACCAGCTCTCTGCGGATATTGTACTTATATCCGAAATCGAAAAGCACTACATTGTAAAGGGGGTTCTCCGCCTTATACTCCTCAATTTCCTTGCAGGTAACGGACGCAACGGCTTTCACGATGGAAAATTCCTTTATCTTTTTAAGGAACTCGTCCTTTTTCTCGTAAACATTTTCCGTGGTGATAACGCCGTTCATAACGCCGTGTTCTCTGATAATTCTTGTAAGACATCTTGTGTCAATGGAATGAATTCCGATTATCCCGTGTCTTTTCAGGAAATCGTCAATATTCCCCTCACATCTGAAATTTGACGGAGCATTGCACCATTCCCTGACAATATATCCGCTGACAGCTGAGCCTTTTGACTCATAATCGCTGTCATTCACGCCGTAATTTCCGATAAGGGGGAAGGTCTGAGTGACTATCTGACCGAAGTAGCTGGGGTCTGTCAGGGTTTCCTCATAAGCGGTCATACTTGTGGTAAAGACTATCTCACCGAATGAAGTGCCTTTTGCTCCGAAGGAATATCCCTCGAAAACTCTGCCGTTTTCCAGCATAACATAAGCTTTTTCACCGATATTAAAGAGCGACATTTTATATTTCTTCCTTTCTGTTGGTGTTTGCGTCTGTCTGCTCTGTTCAATGTTCAAGCTGTTGATATGCCGTGAACAGAGCGTTTAAAAAGTTCTGTTCAGCGAATGTGAGAAATTATGTCGTTTTTCATGCGTATACATTCTCTGAGTGCTGCTGCGGCGTATTCCGTTTCATCGCAGCCCTCTTTTTTGTATGCACACATAACGGCTCTTGAGGAATTGACAATTGCACCTCTGCCGTTTTTATCAAAAGCATTGGCAACGCCCTCGGCACCGCCGCCCTGTGCGCCGTAGCCGGGAACGAGGAAGAATGTGTGGGGCATCTTCTCTCTAAGCTCTTTAAGCTGTTCGGGATATGTTGCACCAACTACCGCACCGACGGAGGAATATCCGTAAGCACCCATAGCGGATTCGCCCCACTTCTCGCACATTTCACCCATAATTTCATATACGGGCTTGCCGTCAATAAGCCTGTCCTGAAGCTCGCCCGAGGACTTGTTGGAAGTCTTTACAAGAACGAAAATGCCCTTGTCAAACTCTCTGCAAGCGTTAAGGAGCGGCTCGATACCGTCCGAACCGAGATAGCCGTTTACGGTAAGAGCATCTGCACCGAAGGGTTCAAGAACTCTGTCCCCAACGGTAACAGTACCGATATGAGCATTTGTATATGCCTCCATAGTTGCGCCGATGTCGTTTCTCTTTCCGTCGGTAATAACGAAAATGCCCTTGCTCTTTGCGTATTCAATGGTCTTTGCAAGAGCCTTCACGCCGTAATAGCCGTACATTTCGTAATATGCAGCCTGGGGCTTGATAGCGGGAACAACATCGCAAATAGCATCTATAATACCCTTGTTAAAACGGTAAATAGCCTTTGCCGCAGCTTTGAGGGTATATCCCTCTGCATCAAAAGCATCTTTTTTAATAAACTCGGGAACGTAATCCAGCTTAGGGTCAAGTCCCACAACTGTGGGGTTTTGAGTTTCTACGATCTTTTCCATTAAAGTGTCAAGTGACATAGCAATTCTCCTTTATTCCTCGCAGGTATATCTTACTTCTCCGTCTGTAATTGTGTATATAACACGTCCTTTAAAGGTTTCTCCCTTAAATACGGTATTTTTCGATTTGGAATGAAGCTTTTCGGGAACGACTGTCCAGCTTCTGTCAATGTCGGCAATGCAGATGTCCGCCCTTGAACCGGGGATTATGGCTATCTGCTCAATACCCAGGAGCTTTCTCGGATTTGACGACATAAGCTCGGCTATCCTCCTAAGGGGCATACCGTTTTCATGATGAAGCACGGTCAGTGCCGCAGCAAGCGATGTTTCCAGACCGACAACGCCGTTTGGTGCCTTCTCGAAATCGCTCTTTTCCTCGGCTGCGTGAGGTGCGTGGTCGGTAACAATGCAGTCGATGGTTCCGTCCAAAACAGCCGCCAGAACAGCATTTCTGTCGGATTCCGTACGCAAAGGCGGATTCATTCGGTAATCGGCATCTCGTGACATTACCTTTTCATCGGTGTACATAAAGTAGTGGGGACAGGTTTCGCAGGTGACAGCAACGCCCATCTGCTTTGCCGCCCTTATCATCTCAATACTGCCCTTTGTGGAAACGTGGCAGATGTGTATCCTCGCCCCGCAGGACGCAGCCAGCATAATTTCACGGGCTGTAATGCTGTCCTCGGACGCTCTGTCCATTCCCTTGACACCAAGCGCTTTAGAAACCTCGCCCTTGTTGATGATACCGCCGTTTATAATGTCAAGGTCCTCGCAATGGGACGCACAGAGAAGCCCGTATTTACCCGATTGCTCCAACGCCTGACGCATGATCTCGGCGTTCTTTACGGGTCTGCCGTCATCGGAAATTACCTTTACACCTGCATCTCGAAGCTCGTCAAAATTGGTAAGCTCCCCGCCCTTCATTCCCGAAGTAATGCAGGCAGCGGGATAAATCTTCACGCCCGTTTCCTTTGCCTTGTCGACAATATATCTGACCACCTGGGCATTATCGGTAACGGGATTGGTGTTCGGCATACAAACAACGCCCGTCACACCGCCCGCCAGCGCAGCCTCGGAACCGCTGAACACGTCCTCCTTGTAGGTATATCCGGGATCTCTGAAATGAACGTGCATATCAAACAGCCCCGGGAATGCGGTCAGTCCGCCGCAGTCCAGCATATTGTCTGCGGTAAAGGTTTCCCTGTCCGCAGGCTCCATTCGGGTGATAAAACCATTTTCTATAAGAATATCGCAGGCATAATCCCTGTCAAAGGGAACTGCGTTTTTCAGCAAAAGCGAAGCCATAAGCTCTCCTTTCAAACCCCAACCAATTTATTCGGCTTTTCGATAACTACCCTGTCGCCGTCCGAACCGCCGACTATGACTCTGACAGCCTCTTCCCGTGATGTGGGAACGTTCTTGCCCACATAATCCGCCCTGATAGGCAGCTCACGGTGTCCCCTGTCAACCAAAACGGCAAGCTGAACGCTCTGAGGACGTCCCCGTTCGATAACGGCGTCCATAGCCGCTCTGGCACTTCGTCCCGTGAAGATAACATCGTCCACAAGAATGATCTTTTTGTTTGCAATATCAAAGCTTATGTCGGAAAAATCGCTGTCGGAGATATTTTTTTCATCATCGCGAAAAGGAGTGATGTCCAAACGTCCCAGAGGAACGGTGCAGCTTTCCAGCTCACCCAGCTTTTTCGCAATACGCTCGGCAAGCAGTTCGCCGCCCGACATTATCCCGATAACGGCAATATCCGAAATGCCCTTGTTTCTCTCGGCTATCTCATAGCATATCCTTGCGACCGCACGGGAAATGGCATTTTCGTCCATAATGACCGCAGCTTCCGTCATAAAACAAATCACCTCGCAAAAAAAGCCTGTCCGTCAAAAGCTGACAGACAGGCTGAATAAGCATACAGTACGGGCATATAGATACGCCCTTTTTCCGCATATTAACACAACCGCCTTGTCAACCTCACGGGATCGACTTAAAGGACTGAGTTTTCACTGTTTAATAGTATAGCACATTTCTTCGGTTATGTCAACAGTTTTTTGGGTGACTTTTTTGTGAATTATCAACAACAGTTTTTCAATACGTATTTCAAGAAAAAATTGAAATTTGTCGCTAATACAAATCAAATGATTTCTCAATTCAAAGAATTATCTAAATTTATCTTTTTAAGAATCTCTTGTGCATTGATTTTAAGATACTCATAACATGAATTTTCAGCCATTTTTAGATATGTTTCTAAATTTGTTGAATGAATCTGATATAAGACATGAAGAACCATAATTTTTTGGTATTCGTCGTATTCATATTTGTTTCTGTTCCAAAATTCAATTGCATATTTTTCTGCTTGTTCTGGATAAATATATGCTAACGATTGTAAAGCAAGCCTTTCAGTATATTCATCTCCTGTTGAAAGAAACTCAAATATAAAATTTTTAAAGTTATCATCACCTTTATAGTCCTTTAATCTTTTAGCAAATTGCCATTTGGCGTTTGTATAAGGTACCTTTAAACTATTTCTGCACAATAATTCAAACCATTCATTGTAATCTCCTAGTACTTGTACGATAATCTCACATTCATTATCTCTTGCGATAGCATATAACAAATCGTCAATCATCTGGTTGGTCGCATTTGAAACAGGACATTTCTGTATAACATTAAGAGCATATACATACATTTTTTCAAATTCATCACAAAAGCACCATTCACCATTATCATTATCTTCTGTTATCTCAGGATGATTTATTTTAGCCCACATTTTGAATGCTTCTACTTTTATATGTAATTCTTTTTCAAATTCATTAATCATTGCATTCTCCAATCATTTTAGAAAATTCAGATTTGCTCGCTGAGTTTATTATAACACAAAAGCCCAAAAAAATCAATGTACAAAAAAGCCGCCCCCGACAAAAAACATCGAAGGCGGCTGAAATACTTTTCAGAAAAAATCAAACAATAAGCGACTTACCCGTCATTTCCTCGGGCTGAGGAAGTCCCATAACTTTAAGCATAGTGGGAGCGATGTCCGCAAGAACGCCGCCCTCTCTCAGCTTGCAGTCCTCGCCGACAACGATGAAGGGAACGGGATTTGTGGTGTGTGCGGTGAAGGGGCTGCCGTCAGCCTCGTACATTTTGTCCGCATTGCCGTGGTCGGCGGTAATAAACGCAACACCGCCCTTTGCAAGGATAGCGTCAACCATTCTGCCAACACAGGTGTCAACAGCTTCAACAGCCGCCTTTGCAGCGTCGAAAATGCCTGTGTGACCAACCATATCGCAGTTAGCGTAGTTGAGGATAATAACGTCGTACTTGTCCTCGTTGATAGCCTTAACAACAGCGTCGCAAACCTCGTAAGCACTCATTTCGGGCTTCAGGTCAAAGGTGGGAACATCGGGGGACTGAATGAGGATCCTGTCCTCGCCCTCGAACTGCTTCTCCTCGCCGCCGTTGAAGAAGAAGGTAACGTGAGCATACTTCTGTGTTTCGGCAATTCTAAGCTGTGTCTTGCCCATTTTGCTGAGATATTCGCCCATAGTCATAGTCAGCTGCTCGGGAGGATATGCCACGGAAACGTTAGGCATTGCAGCATCATACTGAGCCATGCAAACGAAATGCACGGGGAAATAGCCCTTCTTTCTCTCAAAGCCCTTGAACTCGGGGTCAACGAAAGCTCTTGTTATCTGTCTTGCACGGTCGGGACGGAAGTTGAAGAAGATAACGCTGTCGTTCTCCTTAATAGTGCCGTTCTCGTCTGTAACGGTAGGCAGCATAAACTCGTCCGTAACGCCGTTTGCATAGGAATCCTTGATTGCCTGAACGGGGTCTGTTCCCTTAACGCCCTCGCCCATAACCAAAGCATCGTAAGCCTTTTCAACTCTGTCCCAGGCATTGTCACGGTCCATAGCATAGTAACGACCGGAAATGGTAGCCACCTTGCCAACGCCTATCTTCTTCATCTCGGCAACAGCCTCTTCCATAAACTCGGCTGCGGAGGAAGGAGGAACGTCACGTCCGTCAAGGAATGCGTGAACGTAAACCTTGTCAAGACCGTTCTGCTTAGCCATTTCCAGCAGACCGTACATATGCTCCATATGGCTGTGAACTCCGCCGGGAGAAAGCAGTCCCATCAGGTGGAGAGCAGAGCCGTTCTTCTTGCAGTTTTCCATAGCAGCGCAAAGAGCGGGATTCTTGAAGAAAACGCCGTCCTTAATGTCCTTGGAAATTTTAACCAGCATCTGATAAACGATACGTCCCGCACCGATATTGGTGTGACCAACCTCGGAGTTACCCATCTGACCGTCGGGCAAACCAACGTCCAGACCGGAAGCACCGATAATAGTGTTGGGGCACTCGGCAAAATACTTGTCCAGATTGGGCTTCTTAGCGGCAGTGATAGCGTTTCCGTAATCGCTGTTGTTGATTCCGAAGCCGTCCATAATAATGAGAGCAACAGGTTTCTTACTCATTTTTCAATATCCTTTCCGTAAAACGGCAGGAGAACAAAACCTATCTCCTGCCGAAAAATGCGATACTTTATTTTATAGCCAACCGAACACACCTTCATTGTTATTTCAGAAAGTGATATATTCGTGAGTGTTTTCTCCCGCCTTCGGCGGGAGAAAACACATAATTGGCATTTTTAGCCGTTTACAGCAGCGTGAACAATAACGCTGAAATCGTTAGCCTTGAGAGATGCACCGCCGATAAGACCGCCGTCAACATCGGGCTTGGAAAGAAGCTCGGCAGCATTGCCTGCGTTCATAGAACCGCCGTACTGAATGGTAACAGCGTCTGCGGTAGCCTGATCGTAAAGCTTTGCAAGAGTTGCACGGATAAATGCGCAAACCTCCTGTGCCTGATCTGCGGTAGCAGTCTTGCCTGTGCCGATAGCCCAAACAGGCTCATAAGCGATAACGGACTTCTTGATGTCCTCTGCGGAAACGCCGAAGAAATCAAGCTTTATCTGACGTGCGATAACTTCCTCGGTAATGTCGCACTCACGCTCCCAAAGCAGCTCGCCAACGCAAACGATAGGCTTAAGACCTGCAGCAAGAGCAGCCTTTGTTCTCTTGTTTACGGTTTCGTCTGTTTCGCCGAAATACTGTCTTCTCTCGGAGTGACCGATTACAACGTACTCAACGCCCAGCTCGGTGAGCATATCAGCGGAAATTTCGCCTGTGAATGCGCCGCTCTTTTCAAAGTGAACGTTCTCTGCGCCTACCTTTACATTGGAGCCTGCTGTGGTGTTTACAGCGGTCTCAAGGTTTGTGAAAGGAACGCAGGCAATGACCTCCACCTTGCCTTCTGCGTTTGCAACGAGGGGCTTGATAGCTTCGAGAAGCTCCTTAGCCTCGGGACGGGTCTTGTTCATCTTCCAGTTTCCTGCGATGATTGCTTTTCTCAGTGACTTATTCATTTTAACTACTCCTTTAAAGCGTTTTAGATTACAAAATTAACCGATTTTATTGTAATATAAATATATGAAGCTGTCATTAACATTTCGTGTAATTATGGTATATTATTTAAGGAATCTCAATCCACCATATTTGAAAATGCCTGCTCTCCGCAGTGTATCTCACAGTCGGGTCGAACGGATCTCAGATAGATTATATCCTCATCTTCCTCCAAGATACCCGAAATAGAAATGCCCTTCAGAGTTTTCACCTCGGCAAGTGCTCTGAGATTTTCAAATTTCGTGCCGTTGCAGTCGATAGTTTCCAGCTTTGTTCCGATAAATACGCTCATATCCAAGGGCGCACCGTTCACGCCAAGCAGAGCAACTGTCCGTAAATTGGGACAGTTCCCGAAGAACTCATAGGACTCTGCCGAACCAAAAAGCTGACCGAAGGATTCCAGCGAATCTGAACCCTTAACATCGGAAATATCGTACCATTGGGAACTGCCGTCCCAGAAAAAGGTTTTCAGCTTTGGCAGCTTTTCGATAACACGGACATCAGCACCGTTTTTGTTTGCAAGATCCAATTCTTCCAAATCTGTCAGCTTTTCAATGTCGGAATTGCTTATACCATTCATAGAAGATACGGTCAAATTACGCAGGGAGGTCATTTCCGTAAGGAAACCGAAATCATCCGATTCAACGCTGTCAAGCTTTAATTTACTTACGTTTTTCAGCTTGCCCAGCTGTTCTGCATTCTGTCCGCCGTTGAAAACTCTAACAGAAAATTCTTCCAAAGATGCAGCCTTTGCAATCTGTGCAAAGTCAAGCTTTGAAATGGTAATGTCAAGCTTTTTAAGGTTTGTGAGTGCTTCTATTCCCGAAAAATCGGGGAGATCATCATTTTCCCACCGGTAAATTTCCAGCTCGGTAACATTGGGACAAGCAAAAATGTCCTCCAGCTGACTTCTCCCCACACTCTCGACCTTTACGGAAATACTGTCAACATTTCCAAGCCCCTTCAAAAAGCCGTAATCCTCATAATTCCCGAAAATATACAGCTTTTTCAGCTTCGTAAGCTTACAGAAATCGGGCAAATAACCATTGTCTGCGGAGATATATCCGTCCTCATCTGTTACCGACGGATAGTAGGAAAGCTCCTCCAACGCCGTCAATTCCGTCAGATATTCGGGGTTTTCTATCTCCGCCTGATACATATACAAGCCCTTCAAATTCGGCAGATTTTCGCTAAGCCATTTCAAATCAAAGGAAACGTCATAGCTGTGATAATTATCGCCTTTCACGGCTGCACACAGCACTGCATTTTCGGGGAAAACCATATCCGAAGTAAGCATATTGAACGTAAACTCGTCACGGCTTGAAATGCAGAGATATTCCGTATCTGCGGGGACAAAGGTTTCCCCAAACGCAAATCCGTCAATCCCCTCCGCAGACAGCTTATCCTTGTAATAATACTCAGCGTCCTCAAGGGAATCGCCATTTCGGCAGGTTTCCATATCGGCAAAGCACATTTCAAGGTCGATAATACCGCCGCCCATATCGGTTACGGAAGCAACACAGGCGTAGCTTTCGCCCCTTTCCAGAGCCTTTGAAGCAGATTTCGCTATCTGGTGATTTTCCTCCAGCTTGACAAACAGCTGCTCGGCTGCGTCTGCCATAAGCTCGGCATTGCCCTCTACAAGGCTGTCCCATTCGTTCGATTGACCGATAATGAAATATAGTGCGGGCTTTGAACCGCTTTTTGCGTCCTCAATGCTTTCATAGCCGTAAGAATCAAGCACGAATTCCACATATTTTTCGTAGCTGTCAATGCCAAGTTCATCAAGAATCCCCGCTTCGGCAAACTCTTTGTAGCTTTCCTCGTTGAGCATTTCAGTCAGATATTCGTAATCATTGTTTCCGAACAAAACTTCATCGGTTTCATCATCGTTCAGCACAGAAAAGCTGCCGTCATCGTTAAGGCGGAGGGTGAGATAATAGCCGTTACGGTTTTCGGCGGCAGTTCTTATAAATTCTTTGTCGGGACGGGAAAATGCAATATCTCCGACCTGCATATTCTCCGAAACAGGCTCTGTTTCCGCCAAAGTCGTTTCGCTTATTTCGGAAGATACGGTATCGGACGCCGCTGTTTCAACGACCATTCCCTCTGCCGAACTGTCCTCTTTATTGGACAGCACCGTTTCCGAAACAGTACCCTCCTCCGCAATTCCACCGCTGTTTTTAGGCTGACAGCCGCAAAGTCCCGCACACATAATTACCGCTGTTATGACCGAAAAAATCCGTCTGTGTTTCATAAATTATACCCCCATAAAATCCGTCAGAAATTAAGTTTATGTCAATATTATATAGCAAAAATTTTCAAATGTCAACAAAAAGTGCCCCTGTCCCACAAAAAGCAGAACAGCGGCAGATGTTTACAATTCGTTTGATTTGTATGCGGTATATCCCTCGTAAAAATAGCTTGCGTCGATGCCCTTCATATACATTTCACGGTCGTTTACCGCATCTGTCAGGGCATTCCCGAGAACATGCTTTATCTCAATATCCCGAACGGGACTGCGTTCCATAGCAAGCAGATAGTCATCCTTGTCAACACGGCTCCAGTCAACCACCTTGTGCAGACTTGTTTTAAGCATATGGTCAAGCCAGATCCTTCCGCTTCTGCCGTTGCCCTCACGGAAGGGGTGAGCAGCGTTCATCTCCACATACTTTTCGATTATCTCATCAAATGTTGACTGCGGCATTTTGTCGATATTTTCAAGAGCTGCTTCAAGATATATGACGGGAGCAAAACGGAAATTTCCTTTGGCAATATTGACATCACGAAGCTTTCCCGCAAAATCATATATATCCTCAAACAAAATGCGGTGTATCTCGGAAAGCGTTTTGAAGGTTCCCGCAGAAAGCGTATCAAGACAGCCGCTTTCAAAAAGTTTAAGGGCTTTTTTCTTGCTGATTCGTTCTTCTTCACGGGCAAGTTCGGCAGAGTCGGTTATTCCAAGCTTGTTTTCAAGTGCCATAGTGTTATTCCTTTCCTAAGAAACCGCTGAATTAATCAATATTTTCATTTTTTCTGTTACAAGAGTGACGTATTTATGTGGGTGTTCCCCCGCCGAAGGCGGGGGAACACCCATTAATCAGTAATTCCCTAATCTATACAGATATTATACCACTTCTCCCCCGAAAAATCAAGCAAAAAACAAACCGCTGCCCCAAAGAACAGCGGTCTGCGAAAAATCAATTATTTCTGTCAAACAAAAATTACTTCTCAGCAATAGCAGCAACGCCGGGAAGAACCTTGCCCTCGAGGTACTCGAGAGAAGCTCCGCCGCCTGTGGAGATGTGGGACATCTTGTCGGCATAGCCCAGGTTGATAGCTGCGGTAGCGGAATCGCCGCCGCCGATGATAGTGGTAGCGTCAGCCTCTGCGAGAGCCTCGCAAACAGCAACAGTACCCTTCTTGAGAGTGGGGTTCTCAAATACGCCCATAGGACCGTTCCAAACAACAGTCTTAGCGGACTTAGCAGCAGCTGCGAAAAGCTCCATAGTCTTGGGACCAATGTCAAGACCCATCTTATCAGCGGGGATCTTGTCGGAATCTACGATCTCAACGGAGATCTCAGCGTCGATAGGATCGGGGAAGGAAGCAGCGACAGCAGTATCAACAGGCAGGAGCAGCTTCTTGCCCAGCTTGTCAGCCTTAGCCAGCATTTCCTTGCAGTAGTCGATCTTTTCCTCGTCAACGAGAGATGTACCTACCTCAAAGCCCTTAGCCTTGAGGAATGTATAAGCCATACCTCCGCCGATAATGAGAGTATCGCACTTTTCGAGCAGATTGGAGATAACGTTCAGCTTGTCTGCAACCTTAGCACCGCCGAGGATAGCAACGAAGGGACGAACGGGATCCTCAACAGCGTTTCCGAGATACTGAATTTCCTTCTGCATCAGGTAACCGACTGCGGTCTCCTTAACGAACTTTGCAACGCCTTCTGTGGAAGCGTGTGCTCTGTGAGAAGAACCGAAAGCGTCCATTACAAATACTTCGCCGTCAACCAGGTCAGCCAGCTCCTTGGAGAGGTTTTCGCCGTTCTTGGTTTCGTCAGCGCCTCTGAATCTTGTGTTTTCGAGAACAACAACATCGCCGTCAGCCATTTCGGAAACAGCCTTCTTAGCATTGTCGCCTACAACAGTATCATCGGGAGCGAATGTAACCTTTGTGCCGGGGAGAAGCTCTGCCAGTCTGTCAGCAGCGGGCTTCAGGGAGAACTTAGCCTCGGGGCCGTTCTTGGGCTTGCCGAGATGAGAGCAGAGAA